>NZ_JBEZJZ010000076.1:0-40758 GCF_040651455.1 Streptomyces sp. NPDC048483 | reverse complement strand
CGCTGGGCCGGTTCACCCGCTTCGGCGAAGAATTTTTCGATACCGCCCGGCGTGTAGGTGATCAGGAGCCGCACCGTGCTGGTGGGCTCGAACCGCTCCAATGTGCCCTCAGGGATATGGATAAAGGACCCGGGGCGGCCTTCGACCGTCTGGTCGCCGATGTGGAAGCGCAGCGTCCCCTCGATGACGTAGACGCTCTCGGTTCCGGGGTGGGTGTGGGGCGGTGGGCCCATCCCCTCCGGAATGGTCAGCTCCATGACGGTCATCGCGCCGTTGGTTTCGTCGCTCGATGCCTTGACCTCGTAGAGGCCGTTCAGCATCCAGAATGCCTTCCCGTCACCGCTGTGGCGCACGTGGGCGTTCTTCGCCATGGGGCCGCTCCTTTTCTGGGTGGACGTCCCAGGTGTTCCCACGGGCGGGCCGGCGGAAGGCCGCTATCCGGGTGCGTGTGACTCCAGTGTCACGAGTCCGGCATGATCGGCCGAACAGGACCTAACTAATCGATGACAGAGGTTGCCGGCCGACGGATTACGAGTCTTGGTCGTCATGGGCAGCCCCACCAGGTCCTTCGCGCTCCAGTTCCCCTGAGAAACTGTCGGGTAACTGATCAACTTCCATTCGTTCTGGCGTCGACCCGACCTCCAGGCTTGGCGATGGCCTCGGAATGATCATGGTGTGTGCCAGTGTGATAACTCCGAGGCCAACAGCGGCCCATGGAGCACAGCAACCAGCCAGCCCGAGGAGCTGTAGCCATCCGGTTACCCGAGATTTCTAAGGGCCGACCGGCCCTGGCGAGACGCCCGTCATCCTCCCTGCGCCTTGATGTGCTCGATGACCTCGTTGAAGTCCTTGGTCGGCGAGAAGTCGATGTACTCGCAGTCTTCGAGCGCCACCGGGACGTGTCCGGGCGACCAGTAGAATGCCTCACGCGCTTCGTAGAGCTCGTCGCCGTCCGGCGTCCGCATCTTCAGCCGTCCCTTGAAGAGGTAGCCCCAGTGCGGGCACGGACAGAGATCACCGGCCAGACCCTTAAGAGCCGGCCCCATGTCGGTGCCCTCGGGCAACCTCACAAAGGCAACGGACATGTCTCCGCCGACCTCCTGAATACGCAGTTCCACTCCGCCACCTTCGATGGCGACAGGAGTGTCCTTCCGCGTCGTTGCCGTCATAGCTCCTCCCTGCTCACATAACCGAGGGACACAGGTCCCTCCCCTCCAGGCTGGACCCGGCAGCTACACAGCGCGATACGGAGTTGGGGTCGAGATCAGAATCGGAGCGCACCTTCAGCTGGCTCGTCCGCAACCGGCGCCTCACCCGCGACTACGAGCGGCTCACCGCGACCTCCGAGGCCATGGTCAAGGTCGCGATGATCCGACTCATGCTTGCCCGGCTGACCTACTCGGCGCCGCACTGGAGCACAGCAACCAGCCAGCCTGAGGAGCTGTAGCCACCCGGTTACCCGACAGTTTCTGAGCTAGGACGGATTGCGAGCGATCCTGGTAGAGCCATGCGGATCACCCTGGTCGTCGCCGTCACCAGCACGGTCAATCACCGGCTGCCGCCGGAGTCGTACGTGCCGCTCTGCGCGGCCGTCGCGGCAGTGCTGGGTGTACGTACCGGTCCCGGGATCGGTACGGGCTGCCTATGGGAGCCAACTGCACCGTTCAATCCCGCCGTTTGTCGCTGCCGGCGCGGTGGCGGAACCCGTCGGCGTGGATGATCTTTCCGTGGGGATGCCTTGGCGGGGGCGTGCGGCGGATGGCGACGAGGGCTGCGTCGTCGGCGAGGCTTCCGCCGGTGTGGGCCAGCAGATCGCGCCGGATGTGCTGGAGCAGGGCGTCGGGAGAAGCTCCGACCCATTGGGCGGTACGTTCCGCGAAAGGATAGAACTCGCCTTTCTGATTGCGGGCCTCGACGATCCCGTCGGTGAAGAGCAGGAGGGTGTCGCCGGCTTCGAAGGTGAACACGTCGAGGGTGTAACCCGCGGGGCCCACGCCGACGCCGAGCGGGGGCGCGGGGTGCAGGCTCGGGACGGTGACGGAGCGGCCGGGGCTGAGGAGCAGGGGCGCCAGGTGGCCGCAGCTGGTCATCCGGGTGACGGGGTCGTGGTCGGGGATTTCCATGAGCAGGGCGGTGACGAAGCGTTCTCCGGCCTCCTCCTCCGGTTCGAAGTCGTCCAGGTAGCGGCCGACGCTCTTTTCCAACGCGCCGGCGAGAGCGGGCAGGGCGGTGTGCTGGTGGGCGGCTTCGCGGAAGGCGCCGAGCAGGAGGGCTGCTTCTCCGATGGCGGCCAGGCCCTTGCCCCTGACGTCGCCGATCATCAGGCGCACCCCGCCCTCGGTGCGGGTCGCGGCGTACAGGTCACCGCCGATCTGGGCCTCGTCCTCCGCTGCCAGATACATGCAGGCGATCCGCAGGGGGCCGATCTGCTCCGGGAGCGGCCACAGCAGGACGTGCTGCGCGGCTTCGGCGACCGAGCGCACCTGCGCCAGCTGGCGTCGGCGTCGTTCGCGCACCACGCAGAAGAAGACGATCAGGCACGAGAGCACTGCGATGGCGAGGATCTGGACCATCACGTTGCGTGAGAACAGCACGCCGAAGTGCCAGCCGATGAACGCCTGGGCCGCCACCGCCATGAGCCCGATGGCCCCGGTTGTGCGGGGGCTGGCGAAGGAGGCGGTGAGGGCGGGGGCGATGACCAGCAGCGGACCGAGGTGTACGTCCTCCGGGACCAGGAGGTCCACGATCGTGATCACGACGATGAGCACGACCGGGATCGCGACCAGCGCGTGGCTCGTCTGCCACGGCTGCCGCGGACCCGCCCGGCGCGGCCACGGCCCCATCTCTCCACCATGCACCGTCTCCGAGCGGTCGACGAGCGCAGACCACGGCTGCCGCGGATCTGCACCAGCGGAGAGCGGCCCGTCGGTCACGGTCGCTGTGAGTGTCAGCGGTGGTGTGGAGGGTGAGGTATGGGTGGGTGAGGTGGCGGTGGCGGGATGTGGACCGTGCCGGGTGCGGATTCGGGCCACAGCAGGACGGGGCAGGGGGCGTGGTCGACGATGAATCGGCTGGCGGGTCCTGGGCTGCAGGGCCCGAGGTGGGTGCGGTCGCCGTCGCGGGGCGCCTTCTGCCCTGACGTTGGTGTGCAGGTAGATGCTGTCGTAGCCGGGGGTGGTGGCGGCGAAGTCGGAGGCGATGCGCACCATGGTGCGTGCCAGGCCGTGCCGTCGGTGCTCTGCCTTGACGTAGACGCGGACGAGCTGTGCGGTGGTCCCGTGGGGGTAGCGCTCGGCGAGCCAGCGGGGGTGTGGCGGGTGGACCGGGCCCGCCGAGCGCACTCCGGTCGTGGCGAGGTGCTGACGGCACGATGACGGCAAGCCCGCGGTCTCAGACCATCGCGACGCAGGAAGTCACCCTCCTCGGGCGCTTCACCCAGCAACGCGCCATGGTGCGGGAAGCCTTCATCGCGGCAGACGAGGCGGAGGGGTTCGTCAGCGCACAGTCCCTGCACGCCCGGCTGCTGACCACCGACTCGCCGGTTGGTCTGTCCACGGTCTACCGCACGCTCAGCGCACTCGCCGAAGCCGGCCGCGCCGACGTCGTACGGTACGGGCATGGCGAGCGACTCTTCCGCTTCCGTCCCGGCTCCGACCACCGTCACTACCTGATCTGCACCGAATGCGGTGTCAGCGTGGCGCTGGACTCGGTGGCGGTGGAGAAAGGGGCTGCTGGTGTAGCCCGGACAAGCGAATTCACCGCCGTCCGACACACCGTCGAACTCACCGGCACGTGCCCCGACTGCGGCCACTCAGCGGGCAGTTCTCCCCGGGGCTGACGCGACTGCCCCGGCACCGCAGCGAGCCAATGGCGGCTTCCGTGCGGCAGCGGGGCAGTGAGCGAACTGCTCGGGAGCGGGCTACTTGGGGGCGTAGGGGAGCAGAGCCATCTCGCGTGCGTTCTTTATCGCGCGTGCCAGCTGTCGCTGCTGTTGCGCGGTGACTCGGGTGACCCGGCGGCTGCGGATCTTGCCGCGGTCCGAGATGAACTTCCGCAGCAGATCGGTGTCCTTGTAGTCGATGTACGTGATGCCGGCCTGGTCCAACGGGTTGGGGCGAGCCTTGGCGGGCTTACGGGGATCGGGGCGGCGGGCCATGGGAATTCCTTGTCTCGGTCGATCGGTAAGCCGGTGGGAAGTCGGCCTGTATGCGGTGAGAAGCTGCGGCCAGGGTTCAGGAGACGGGATCGAGGAGCGCGTCGAAGGAGGCCGGAAGGTGCTTCCATGCCTCGCGCCCGCCGGCGAGTTCGGCTTCGGTCAGCAGGCAGGAATCGAGCAGTCGCTCCAAGCCTTCGCGGTCGAGGCCGGGTGCGGTGAAGACCAGGTGCTGGCAGCAGTCGCCGTGTTCGGGATGCCAGTCGAGGGCGGCGGCCGCTCTGCGCATCGGCGGAACCATGTCCCAGGCGGCGTCCGGGAGCGACGCGAGCCACGGGCCGGCATTCTCCACGCACAGGGCACCGCCCGCGGCATCCCAGGACAGCAGGGTGTCGGGACGGTCGGCGAGCCAGAAGCGGCCACGGCTGCGGGCCGCCGCGCATGCCAGGTCTTCCAGTGCCTGGTAGAGCCGTTCCGGATGGAAGGGGCGGTGGCGGTGCCACACGAGGGTGGCGACTCCTGACTCGTCCGCTTCTTGCGGCAGCAGTGCGCAGGCCGGGTGCTGGGCAGCGCCAGCTGCCTCGACGTCGAATCCGGCGAATGCGACCTCCGCGAGCTGCCTGGAAGCCGCGGACACGCGGCGTGCGGTGGGGTGCAACTGCGCGAGGAGCGCACGGTCCTGGTCGTCCGCCGCCTCCTCCGACCCGTCGACGAGTGCGAGGACGGGGGCGTACTCCAGCTGGCGCGCCCAGGTGTCCCCGATGGTCCGCTGATCGGTTGCGGCCGCCGCGAGGCCCGCCTCCGCCAGGTCGTCCCCGTTGGACAGATACGGCAGTACGAGCGCGGGGTCCACCGCGGTCATCACATTGGAGAGCGTCAGCGTCTCGCCGCCGTACGACGCAATGACCTCGGCCATCGCTCGGGGCTCGACGGAGTCCCAGAGTTCGACCACCGCCAGCCGGTACAGGCCGCTGTCGGCCAGCCGCTGGAGTTCGGGCACCAGGTCCTCGCGCAAGGCGCAGCACGCGCAGTCGTTGACGAGGGGTGTCTCGCCGGAGGACAGCTCGCCCGAGGCGTCCCGCACGGTGCGCCGTACGGTTCCGTCCGCTGCCGTCGAGAGGTCGTGGTGCAGCGCGACACTGCCGCGCACGGTATGCAGTAGCCGCAGCACGACCTCCGCGCGGGCGTCGGAGTGCAGCCCGCCGACGATGACGACGGGGAGCTTGTGGTTCTCCGCCATCACTGTGCCCCGCGCCGTCCGTACCGCCGCTCGAAGCGCTCGACACGGCCGGCCGTGTCAAGGACACGAGCCGTGCCCGTGTAGAAGGGGTGGCTCTGTGACGAGATCTCCACGTCGATGACGGGGTAGGTCTTGCCGTCCTCCCACTCGACCGTCTTGTCGCTGGTCGTGGTCGACCGGGTGAGGAAGGCGAAGTCGGCTGCCTTGTCGCGAAAGACGACGGGCCGGTAGGCGGGGTGGATCCCAGGCTTCATGAAGGTGTCCCTGTCTGCGAGGTCGGTCTGCGAGGTCGGCTCATGGGTCAGCGTTCTTCTCGGAAGTCGACATGCCGGCCGGCCACCGGGTCGTACTTGCGCAGGACCAGGCGGTCGGGGTCATTCCGCCGGTTCTTGCGGGTGACGTAGGTGTAGCCGGTCCCCGCGGTGGAGCGGAGCTTGATGATCGGGCGTAGTTCGTTGCGTGCCATGGGCGCTACTATATGGCAATGAAATCCATTGTCGATAACGTCTCCGAGGAGAGGTAGCCAACACCATGTCCGCCCACTGCCAACTGACCGGCGCCAAGCCGGGCTTCGGCAAGACCATTTCCCACTCGCACCGGCGCACCTCTCGCCGGTTCGACCCGAACATCCAGCGCAAGCGCTACTGGCTGGCGAGCGAGGGGCGCCACATCCGGCTCACCCTCAGCACCAAGGGGATCAAGACGGTCGATGCCATCGGCGTCGAGGCCGCAGTGGCACGTATCCGCGCACGAGGGGTGAAGGTCTGATGGCAAAGCAGAGCAAGATCGCGAAGAATGAGCAGCGCAAGGTGATCGTCGAGCGGTACGCGCCCCGGCGTGCCGAGCTGAAGGAGATCATCCGGCGGCCGTCGTCCACCGACGCCGAACGCGTCGCCGCCCAGGCCGAATTGCGGCGTCAGCCGCGCGACGCCAGTGCCACCCGCGTGCGAAACCGCGACAGTGTGGACGGCCGGCCCCGCGGCCACCTGCGGAAGTTCGGCATGTCCCGAGTGCGCACGCGCGAGCAGGCGCACGCCGGGTTCCTCCCCGGCGTCACCAAGTCATCCTGGTGACGTCCTGCTGTTGATGCCTCGTCGGTCTCGCGCAGTGCCGGCTGGACTCGTGGGTGCGAGCGCGAAGCGCGTGCGACGGTGATGCTGCTGCGGCCCGGGTAATTGCCTGGGCCGCAGTTCTGCTCGGCGAGACGATCACGCCCGCGCGTGGTGAGTCGCCCCGTGAGGCGCCCGAGGTTCAGGCGTGCCTTTCATCAGTGTGTTGAAGGGGCGTACCGATGGGCCACGCAACACCAGACAACCCGAGTCGCCCGTTCACGCTTGTCACCTGCACCAACTGCCAAGGCGCCACAGGTGAACCGTTAATGGGCCGACTGCGCCAGGCCGTCCCTACCTGCCCGTACGACATCATGATCGCCACCGGGTGCCTGAGCGGACTGCTCCGCTGCAGTCCCTCCGTGGGTCTGCATGCCGCGGTGCAGCCGTGCCCGAAGGCCGTATTGGCGCAGACCGCACTGACCCTCTGACGCCGGCCGAGAAGGCCGCCCGCCAGGTGGAAGCTGCAGACGGTCTGGTCATGTTGACGCCGTCGACGTCCGACCGCCGACCGCCGACCGCCGAGCGGGTGGAGTGGCCGCGCTGGCACGCCACCTCAACCCCCCTGCCACGTTCGTCAACGCTTCGCGGCAGTCGGAACCAGGGGTGGAACTGCCGTCGTCGTTTCTGCGTCTCGCTCCGGAGGCTCCTGAGGGTGGCGGGCTCGG
Source organism: Streptomyces sp. NPDC048483 (assembly GCF_040651455.1). NCBI lineage: Bacteria > Bacillati > Actinomycetota > Actinomycetes > Kitasatosporales > Streptomycetaceae > Streptomyces > Streptomyces sp. NPDC048483. Next base: position 33,588 of record NZ_JBEZJZ010000076.1, on the reverse strand, counting down.
CTGGAACCGGTGACCGCGTTGCGGTCGCGCCCCAGAACCGACCCGGGCGTGATGTCGGTGGTGTGGCGGGCCCGGCGACCACTGCACCCTGAGCGGCTGGCGGTTGCACTGGCCACCGTCATGGCCGGAGCGGTGCTCAGCCGAGGGCACCTGCGGCTGTTCAGTCGACCAGGGGCAGTCGTGAGTTTGCGGTTGGCCGGAGCGCACTTGGAACTGCGCGAAGCGGGGCTGCTGGCTGGAGCTCGACGCTGAGAGCGGCTGGCGTGCCGCATCCCCGCAACGGCGCACACTGGCCTCGTGGTTCTGGCGTGACTACTACGGCGAACGCCGCAGGGCGTGGCCGTAAAGTGCCGAAGGACCCAGGGAGTTGAAAGAGCGGGAGCCAGCACGTCTCGGCGGATCCGACACGACTGCAGCACCGCCGGGGCTGGCGGTGTCGAGGGCAGGGCGAGGAGCCCGGGGAACGGCTCGACAGACTGCTGAAGCGCTCATAGCCGTGCCGTCCGACGCGACGGTCTCCCGTCACGAGGTCACACCGCCTGGCGTGTACTTGCTTGCTTTCAGGGTCCCCATCTCCGGCCGTGGAGCAGGCGGGGGAGTGCCGGGTTGGGCAGTGCCGTGGCTGCGACCACTGCCCAACCCGGGGTTTTCAGGACTGCGGTACCAGGGCGGGGTGCTCGTGTTCGCAGACATCGTCGTCGAGACCGTAGGTGTCCCACGCGGGGAACGGGTCGTCGGTGAGCTGTTCCCCGTCGGCGAGGAGACAGTCGGCCAGGGCCGCTCGCAGAGGCTCGGTGCGCAACCCAGTGCCAATGAAGACCAGTTCCTGGCCCTGCCTGTCGTCGGCATCGCGGGCGCCAGAGGGTTCGAAGCGGGCCACGGCCCCGGCCTGCGACCACAACCCGGTGACATTCGGGCGGCTGGCCAGCCAGAAGAAGCCTTTGGAGCGCAGGATCTGGCCGTAGGTGCCGCTGTCGAGTCCTTCGGTGACGAAGGTCCACAGCCGGCCGGGGTGGAAGGGCGCATCGGCGCGGAAGACGGTGCTGGAGATGCCGTATTCCTCGGTCTCCGGTACGTGGTCGCCGTTGAGTTCGCGCACCCAGCCCGGGGCCAGCTGGGCCCGCTCCAGGTCGAACAGACCCGTGCCGAGGACGTCGCCGGCCCGCACCCGCCCGTGCCGCGCGGGCACGATGCGGGCGGCTGGGTTGAGGCGGGCGAGTGCGGCCTGAAGGCGTTCGGCGCTGTGTGTATCGACGAGATCGGTCTTGTTGAGGACGATGACGTCGGCGAACTCGATCTGGTCCATCAGCAGGTCGCTGACGGTGCGTTCGTCTTCCTCGTACTGGTCCAGGCCCCGCTCGGCCAGCCCGTCGCCGCCGTTCAGCTCCGGCAGGAAGTTGGCAGCGTCGACGACGGTGACCATGGTGTCGAGTCTGGCCAGGTCGCCCAGGGTCGCTCCGTCGTCGCGCGGGAAGGCGAAGGTGGCGGCGACGGGCATCGGTTCCGAGATGCCGCTGGATTCGATGAGGAGATAGTCGAAGCGGCCCTCGCGGGCCAGCCGGTCGACCTCTTCGAGGAGGTCGTCGCGCAGGGTGCAGCAGATGCAGCCGTTGGTCATCTCGACCAGGCGTTCCTCGGTGCGGGAGAGCGCCGCTTCACCGCCGCGCACCAGTGTCGCGTCAATGTTGATCTCACTCATGTCATTGACGATGACCGCGACGCGCAGGCCCTCCCGGTTGCCCAGGACGTGATTGAGCAGGGTGGTCTTGCCCGCTCCGAGGAAACCGGACAAGACCGTGACGGGCAGTCGGTTGTGCGTCATGCCGTCGGCTCAGCTCTCCGGGCGCAGCAGGCAGCGTTCGTACGCCTTGGCCAGTCGCTGCGGGACGAGGTAGGGAGTGCCGTCGACGGTGACGGGCACAAGCTGCGGGGTGCTGGCCTTCCACTGAGCGCGGCGGTGGCGCGTGTTGCTGTGGGACATCTTCCGCTTGGGTACAGCCATGGCGACCTCCTGAGTGGCTAGGTGACGGCTCACTCTATATGAAAACGGATTCCATTTCCAAATGTGTTCCCACGTTGAAGGTGCTTGGGGGCTGACGGCTCACTGCCGTGCAGGAGCCGTGGTTCGCCCACCTGTCACGCTGCCTCTGCGTCATTCCAAGGGATGGACGTTGGTGGGGGGTTGATGTTCAGGAGTGCTATGCGGCCTCCTCGCTCTGCTACGGCGAGCATGCGCCGCCCTATCCATGCAAGGGACGTGGCGGGGGAAGTCAGGTGCCATGCGGTGAGGGAAGGGCATCCGTTCCTCTGGCCCCGGATTCCGGCGTGCCAAAGCCGGACGGTGTAGTCGGCCCCGGCCGTCGCGAGCATGTCCCCATCACCGGGGTGCCAGGCCACCGCCGATGCGCATACAGGGAGGACGGCCAATCGCGTCGGCCGCCTGGGGCCGATGGACCAGAGTGACAGGTGTCGCTCAGCCGGTACGGCCAGCCGGTGCCCGCTCTCGCTGAAAACAGGCGCGTGCTGGCCAGAGGTGTCCGCGCACTCGACCGGCCGCACGTTGGGGCGGTGCGTCTGCCGCAGCAGGGTCTTGCGCCGCTGCGTCGAGCAGGCAGCCCAGCGGCCGTCGGCGGACAGCGTGAGATCGTCCGGTGTGCCGCCGTAGACATGGACGGCGACCGGCTCGCGGCGCATGGGCATGAAGCAGCGGACGTGATCTGCCAGAGATACGGCCAACAGGCGTCCGCCCTGCACGCAGGCCATGTCGGTGGCTGCTGCCGGGAGGGGTGCAGCGGACCACTGCACCACGCCGTCGGTGTCGTACGTGGTGACGTTGCACCCTTCCGCAATCGCTACGACGCCCAGCCCCCATCCAGCCGGCGCGGATGCAGGCCATGGAAGTGGTCCGCGTGATCAGCCTGCCGTCTGCGGCACGCCATAGGCCGAATCCGCGGGGGCCGGCAAGGGCCAAGTGGCGCCCATCGGGAGAGAAGGCGAGATTCTAAGGGCCTGTCCGACGGGTTGCGCGCTCGTGAGGCCCAGGTGATGGACACGTGAGGGTGATGGATGGCTGTCAGAACCGTTTGAGCTGGAATGCGCGCCTACTGTGTTTCGCGTCAAGGCATCTGGCTTTCGCCAACGGTCCGTACTCGAAGCCGGGTTGGCGAGCCTTCACAGGAGGAGCTGCCCATGAGTGTCCGCCACCTCATCCCGACTGTCCTGGCCGCCATCTTGATGAGCGCCACCGCCGGTGTCATCACCGCCACACCAGCGGCTGCCGACCCCTGCGGCTTCTACGAGACCGGCTCGGACGCCTTCTACAACCACTGCACTGGCGACGGCTCGAACGTTGTGATCGAGGTGGAGGTGTTCGGCCCGAACTACGACAGGTGTGTCGGTCCCGGCAGGACGTGGCTTGGCTCTTCCAGCAGGATTCAGGGTGCGCACTACGCTGGACGCACCTGCTGATCGCTATCGTGGCCCCGCCCATCCGTCAGACAGGGCCTACGGCCTGTCCGGCGGGTCGTAGCCTTTCGTGTGAGATGAGGCCGGGGGCCGACTGCAACCCGATCAGAGCGGGCAGGGCCGTGGTGTCCACAGCGCACTACTCAGAAAGGCTGATATATGCGCATCCGTGTTGTCCTCTCCGCCACTGCCCTGGCCGCCATCGCTGTCCTCGGTGGCGCAGGAGCCGCCGCCGCCGACGGACACGACGACGGCAACGTCGTCATCAGCAAGCAAACGTGGTCCCCCAACACCATCACCGACAACTTCAATCGAAGTTTCAACAGCGCCTCTTCCTTCGGCGACATGGTGCTGGATTAAGGACTTCCGGGGGATCATCGGCGGAGCCACAGCCGGATCGCGGCGAGGGTGACCGTTCCGTGAAAGACGCACGCTCTCTTGTCGTACCGGTCGCCACGGCACGGAAGCCCTTGAGCGCGTTGATGGTCCGTTCGACTTCGTTCCTGCGCGCATACCGCGCCCGGTCGAAACCAGTGAGGCGACCGCCCCGGCTGCCGCGCCGTCGGCGGTTGGCCCGCTGGTCCCGGCGCTCTGGGATCGTGTGTCGGATCTGCCGTCGCCGCAGGTATCGGCGGTTTCGGCGCGAGCTGTACGCCTTGTCGCCGCACATGTGGTCTGGACGCATCCGCGGATGCCCGCCCGCCTGCCGCGGGACACGGATGCGGTCCAGCACCGGGATCAACTGCGGTGCGTCACCCCACTGTCCGGGCGTGACCCGGATGGCCAGCGGACGGCATCCGCCATCACTCGCCAGGTGAATCTTCGTTGTGAGACCGCCGCGTGAACGGCCGATCGCCTCGTCGGGATGATGCTCGGCAGGGTGAGCGCGTCGCCCCGGTGTCTGGGCCGACTGATGGTGGGCCCCTGCGGCATGCTGGTGGGCACGGCACACCGTGGAATCCACGCTCACCACACTCCAGTCGATCCGGCCCTCTGAGTCGGCGTCGGCTTGGACGGCCCGCAGGACCCTCTCCCATGTACCGTCCGCCGACCATCGCCGGTGTCGATCATGAGTCGTCTTCCACTTGCCGAACCGAGCGGATAAGCCCCCCACGGTATGCCGGTTCGCTGCCGGAAGAGGATGCCGTTGATGACGGTGCGGTGGTTCTTCCACCGCCCGCCCGACCCGCATTCCTCGGAAGGCGCGGCCCCAGCCGGACCACAGCCCAGCCGGTCCCGCAACGCATGGCCGACATCGCCGTCCAGGTCGCGGCCGGCCTCGCCGCGGCCCACCGCGAGGGCGTCGTCCACCGCGACATCAAGCCGAGCAACCTGATGCTGGCCGCCGACGGCACAGTGAAGATCACCGACTTCGGCATCGCGCATTTCACCGAGGAAGCCGGCAGCGTGACCGCCGGGCAGGTCGTGGGCTCCAGTTGGTACCTGGCACCGGAGCGCGGGCTGGGCCGTCCTGCGGGACCTCCGTCCGATGTGTACTCCCTGGGCTGCGTCCTGTACGAGCTGGCGACCGGTCGTCCGCCGTTCCGGGGAGACAACCCGGCGGCGGTGGTTTACCAGCACGTGGACGTGCCGCCTGCACCGCCCGGCCGGCTGCGCCCCGGGCTGCCAGGGGCGTGGGAGGACTATCTGCTGCGGCTGCTGGCAAAGGAGCCCGGCCGGCGTCCCACGATCGAGCAAATAGCCGACTGGTTCGCCGCCTGGCGGGCCGAGCGGCCCCAGCCACCCTTGCAGGCCGACGGCCTCACGAAGACCATCGCGCCCTCCACCGCGCTCACGCCCCTGCCGGCGCGCGGAGTCATGACTGGCCGGACCAAGGCATTGGCCTGCGTGACCGGAGCTGTCGTGTTCGCGGTCGCAGTCGGGGTCGGCATGACCTTGAACTCCGACGGGGCCCGCCCCTCCTCCCGCCCGTCCGCACCGTCCCCCACTGTGACGGGCGCTTCGTCACCGTCGTCGGCCGATTCCTCGGCCCCCACCACCCCTTTGCCCTCCGCCTCCCCTGCCACTTCCCGGCCCGCAAGCAGCAGTGCCGCGCCCTCCACCGGACACGGCACCAGCGCCTCGCCGTCGACCACGCCGACGGCTCACACCACAGCGTCGGCCGAGCAGCCGACCGCCCCGGCTTCCCTTCCGCCGAACAAGCCGGACCGGAAGAAGAAAGGCCCCAAGCACTAATGAGTTGAGTCGAGTTGGCTTGAGCCGAGTCGACTCGGGCCGTGTGCGGAACTCTGTCGACGGCCGGAGATGCGTGAACCCCGGGACGATGGGTCCCGGGGTTCGAGTCGGCCCGTACAGCGTGGTCAGAAGCCGGTGGTCTGCACCGTTACCAAGCCGGTGACCGGGGAGACGGGCAGGGCGGGTGCGAGGGACTGGGCGGTGCCGATGACATCGCCGACGCTCACCGTGCCACCGTGCCCGGCGACCTCGGCCCCGGCGCTGGCGAGTCCACCGGAAATGCCGTCCAGCTCGCTGTCGGAAATCTCGCAGGCGCCTATCTCAGAGGTGAAGCCCTTGTGCATGGCGTGCCCTTCCCTTCAATGCTCTGGGTCCTTGAATTCGCACAGCAGTGCGTCGGAATCATCCATCCGAGCAAGAGTGTTGGTGAATGCGCGAATGTCGTTCTGGAAGCTGATGAAGAGCAGGCCGGGGGTGGGCTCGTCGGTGCTGTAGGAGCGGCGGAGCATGAGGCCAACGCCGACCACGTTGGGGTTGGCCCGGCGGACATGGGCGTCGGCCGGGACGAGGTAGCGCCCGTCCGGTGTTTTGGCGCCGAGGTTCGGGTCCCAGACTGCGGTCCCGCCGGAGAGGGGCACGCCGGTGGCTCTGCGCCGACCGAAGACCGCCTCCTGGTCGGCGACGGAGAGCGCGGTGAACCGCGGCAGGTCGAGTTCCATGCGCCGTACTACGGCGATCGTGCCGCCGACGACGGGAGCCAGCCCGGCCAGCCACAGATGGCGTTGGTGTTCGGCCGCCGTGTGCGGGCCCACGATGCCGTCGATGAAACCGAGCAGGTTTCGTGGCGCGGAGATGTCCTTGTCCACGGGGATGTTCGGACCGCGGCGTCCGGACTGCCGCCAGCGTTCACGTATCCGGTGGCCGGCCTGCTCCAGAAGCGCGGCGGCGGCGACCGGTAACAGCAAGGGGTCGCTGGCGCAGATCTGTATCAACAGGTCCCCGCCGCGGGCCTGCGGGGCGATCTGCTCGCGGGAGAACCTGGGGAGGTCTGCCGCGCCGAGCAGGGAGGGATCGGCCTGCGCACCAGCCGTGGGCCCACCCCCATCGTCACGGTGAGATCGCCCGGCGGCAGGCCCAGCAGTCGTGGATCGGTCCCCGCGGTGAGCGTGTGAACGGCCTGGCCGAGTTCGGCCAGCAGGGGGCCGACGGCCACGGAGTCGCCGAGGTCGGCCACCACCGCCAGGAGGTTCGGCTGGGCCGGTTGTGGGAGCGTGATGCCTGCCTGATAACGGCCGGTTGGCGACACCGGTGGTGAGCCAAGGGCGGAGAGGCGGCCCGCCGGTGAAGACGGCCGCCTCTGTGGCTGCGCCCGGCTCCTCGTCGAGGGGCCGCCCCTTCACCCCTGCGGATACCGGTCCTGCAGCACCGAGTTGACCAGGGCCTGGACGTCCTCGCGATCCAGGCCCTCGCCCTGGGCCCGTGCCATCCAGGAGCGCAGTTCCTCGCGCAGCAGGGAGTCGGCCGCCGACTTGGGGCGGGCGAGGGTGCGGCTGACGAAGGTGCCGAGGCCGGGCCGTGGTTCGACCAGGCCCTCGCGTTCCAGTTCGCGGTACGCCTTCAGTGTCGTATTCGGGTTGACCTTGGTCGTTGCGGCGACCTGCGCGGCGGTCGGCAGGCGGTCGCCCTCCACCAGGATGCCCAGCCGCAGGGCCTGCTGGACCTGTTGGACGATCTGGAGGTAGGTGGCAAGGCCGCTGCGGCGGTCGATGCGGAATTCGATGCTGCTCACCGCCTCTCTGCCGCTTGTACGGTGACGGCTGTCCGTGTCGCTAGCGTTGCTGTTGCTGCTGGTGGCGCTATCGGCACTGGCGCCACGGCCGGTGCGTTCCCCGGCCGCTTGATGATCAGGGCGCCTGCGGCAGGGGTCAAAGCACTGCCTGGACCGGAGTGTGGTCCCAAGGGCGGGCGTGCGCTCAGGCTAATGGGTGCCAAGTGGTTCACAACGGCCGCCGACGGACCCGCCATACGACGAGCGCGAGCACGACCGCCGTCAGCGCCAGCAGGATTCCCGCGCCGAGCCACTGCATTCCCGGCATCTGTCCGTAGTCGAAGTACTGGATCACCTGGTTGGCGATGCCCAGTTTCGCCCGGCAGGCGACGTCGGCGCTGTGGTCGGCGGAGTAGCAGGTGACTTGGTCGAAGCGCTTGCCGTTCGCGGTCGCCGCCCACCAGTCGAGCTGTACGGCGTCGTGGGGGATGCCGCGGGAGGTGCCGCGGCCGCCGCTGTCGTACGGGAACGTTACGGAGCGCGGTGTGCCGAGCCTGCCGCGTATCTGGTCGAACCAGAGCAGGGCGGTCACCAGGGCGAGGGCTGCGGTCGCCGCCATCGCCGCCACCACCCGCTTGCACAGCAGGCCGAGGGCGATGCCTCCGGCCGTCATGAACAGGGTCATGGCGACCGGGACGGGGCCGGTGATCTCGAACGCGCCGCCTTCGAGCCAGTCGCCGTACATCGCATGCTCATGGGCCGGCGACCACAGCCAGGTGAAGGCGGCCGACAGCAGCGTGGTGCACAGCGTCGCAAAAGCCAGCGGCAGGCCGAGTGTGACGGCGATCCAGCGGCCACGGCCGACCGACTGCGTCATCACCAGCTTGATGGTGCCCCGCTGCTGCTCGCCGGCGATCAGCGGCGCCCCGAGGAAGACGCCGACGATGGCAGGCACGAATTCCAGGAATGCGCTATCGCGGCCGAACGTCGAATTGAACCTCTCATCGAATTTGGTGGGCATGCCGAACCCGTCCAGGGAGGCGGCCTTGGTGTTCAGGAAGTCCATCAGGCCGATGCGCTGGTAGGCGAAGAGCGCGCAGCCGGCGACGGTGATCACCAGGCCGACGAGCAGTGCGGCGCGGTGCCGGCGCCAGACCAGCCAGAGGAGGCCGTGCAGGATGCCGCCGGGGGCCGTCGTCGGGCTGCCGGTGGTAGTTGTGTTGCTCATCTGGCTCATGGTCACCGTGCTCGTGTGGCCCGTGCTACGTGTGCTGCTCACGCCGCGACCTCCCCTTCAGCATCTGCCGACCGCCCGGCGATCTGTCCGCCGATCCGGGCGGCGTTCGTGATCAGCGTGGGCGCGTCGGGCGATCGCAGATAGGCCAGGAGGACCTCTTCCATGTTCGGCGTCACCGCCTCCCAGCTGTCGGACAGTGGGCCGCCGGGCCGGATCACGGCGCTGAACTGCCGCCCGGTGACCCGGGATTCGACCACGGTGTGCTGCTGGCGTAGCTCCTCGGGCACACCGCCGTCGCGCCCACCGTCACCGCTCGCCACACCCCTCACCAGCCTGTGCGCGGGCACCAGATCATCGATGTGTCCGGCCATCCGCAGCCGTCCCTCGGCGAGGACGAGCAGGAAGTCGCACATGTCCGCCATCTCGGAGAGGATGTGGGACGACATCAGGACGGTCGTGCCGTGCTCGGCGGCCTCGGCCATCAGCAGCCCCGACATCTCACCTCGGGCGACCGGGTCGAGATTGGCCATCGGCTCGTCGAGGAGCAGCAGTTCGGGCCGCTTGCCGAAGGCGAGCGCGAAGGCGACGCGGGCGCGCTGACCGCCGGTGAGGGCGCCGACCCGGGCCGTGAAGGGGACGTTCCCGGAGCGTACGATCCGCTCCGCCAGCGCCTGGTCCCAGCGTGAGTTCAGCTCGCGGCCCAGGCGCAGGGTCTCGGCCACGGTGAAGCGCGGGTAGAGCGGCTTGTCCTGGGCGAGGAAGGCGACCCGCTCCAGGACGGCGGGGTCGGACACCGGCACACCGAACAGCTTCAGGGTCCCGGTCGTCTGCTGCACCAGCCGGCTCGCGGTGCCCAGGAACGTGCTCTTGCCCGCGCCGTTCGGCCCGACGAGCGCACATACCTGCCCCACCGGGAGCCGGAAGGAGCAGTCCTGCAGTGCCCAGCCGCGGCGGTATTTCTTCCCCAGACCTTCGGCCTCGATCGCCCATGGGCTCGGGTCACGCACCCGAATCCCCCCTTTAGCTAGTTGATTAGTGGAATGAGTATGGTGAGCGGCCCGGAGGCGTGTCAAGCAAACCGCGAGGGGCGGGGATGGTCGCGGCGGCAGTCGTCCCGGCGACGTTCCGACGGCACTGAAGGCGGCGTCGCAGCCGTACCTGCCGGGGCCGGTGACGGAGCTGTTCCCGCATCTGCTGCGGCATTCCAGTGCCACCCACAACTTCGAGCATGGGATGACGTTGTGGGAGGTGCAGCGGTTGCTCGGGCATATCTGGACGGCTCCACCATTAATACTGCAACCGCACTCATTGCGTCACCGCAGGTCAGACGGGCCTCGCCCGCTACTACGAGCGCCGAGTCACCGTGACCGACGCCTTCTTCGACTTCGCCGACACGATCATCACCGTCCGTAGCCCGATCCGGGGGTCATGGACCACCCGCCGATGGGGCGAACGCCCGAACCGCCGCCCATAACAGCCCACCTATCTGTGCGACCTCTACCGCAAGATCCTCAGTGATCAGCTCACGCAGGTCCGGTTCCGCATCCATCGCCACCTGCTGTACCTCCTCTCCGGATCGTACGAAGCGGCGGCCGCCACCCGCCGGGCATCCCGGGCATCCATGATCGCCGACGCGTCAGGCGATCAAGAGCGCAGGCAGCCGCTCACGACCGGCACGAGGCCAAGACCGACGAACCACACCAGGCCCGCGACCAGCCAATTCAGGTTGGTTGGTGGCCTCTCATTTCAGGCAGGGCAGGACCGGCATCCTGACTGGGGTTCCCTTCCGTCACTCGCCCTCTGACTGGCGCTGTTCCGCAGCGCCGCGCGTGCCCGTCACTCGCCGGCTCACTCCGCCGACGGCATCTAAGCGCTTAACATGGCTGATGGCGCGGGTCGGTGAAAGGCGGGGAACGTGGCAAAGGCGGCGACGGTCTACGACGTGGCGCAGCGCGCCGGTGTGTCGATCGCGACTGTGTCGATGACCTTCCGCCGTCCGCACAAGGTGAGGGAGGAGACCCGAAAGATCGTCCTGGCCGCCGCGGAGGCACTGAACTACGTGCCGAGTGCGAGTGCACGTGGGCTGGCGCATGGGCGCACCGGGGCGTTGGGTCTGTACTCGTTCGACTACTTCCGCCCGGAGTCGGTGGAGGAGCCCGGGGACGGGCAACTGGCCGGTCGGAAGCAGTCCGGTGACGGGGTCGCTGTGGTGCGGGACGACGCGGAGGATGATCACCTGCGGTTTCCGCTGTACGTGGATGAGGTGCAGCGCGGTGTCGAGCTGGAGTGCTGGCAGCGTGGTTACGCGCTGCTGATCGGCGGGGGCAGCCGGGCGGACAGCGCGAGGGCGGTGACTGACATCGTGGCGCGGGTCGACGGGCTGGCGGTCTTCCCCCACACCGTTCCGGACGACGTGCTGGAGCGGATCTCGCAGCGGATTCCGGTGGTGGCGTTGTCGGAGGGGCCACAGCACGACGGGCTCAGCACGGTCTCCGTGGATAACCGCGGCGGGATGCGAGTGATCACGGAGCATCTGATCGTCGGGCACGGGCTGCGGGACCTGCTGTTCGTCGGCGACATCAGCACCTTCGACGCGCGGGAGCGGTTCGCCGGGTTCCGGGCTGCGCTGCGGGCGGCGGGGCTGCGGGTTCCGCGCAAGCCTCTGGCGCGGCTGGCCGTGGACGAGACCGACACTGGCGGTGTGATCGCCGGGGTGCTGGCGGAGGGCGGTCTGCCGGAGGCGTTCGTGTGCGTCACCGACGAGGCGGCGCTGAACCTGATGGCTGCGCTGGCCGAGCACGGGGTGCGCGTCCCGGAGCAGGTCGCGGTCACCGGGTTCGACGGGATCGTGGCGGGACGGGTGGTGCGTCCGGCGCTGACGACCGTACGGCAGCCCATGCAGGCGATGGGCCGGGAAGTGGTGGACATCCTCGTGGCGCGGATCGCCGATCCCGCAGGTCCGCCGATCGCGCGCCGGCTGCCCGTGCAGGTGGTGCTGCGGGAGAGCTGCGGCTGCTCGCGGCCCTGACCCCTCCCAGCTCACACCCCTGAAGGCTTGCTGACACTCCCCTCGCGCACACTCCGTTTCCTGATCTTTGAGGGTGGATCGTGCCCGTAACGTAACCGGCACGGACCCTTTACAGCCACGACTCTAAGCGCTTAGATTCCCGGCACGCCACCAAATCTAAGCGCTTAGATCGGTTAGATTGCGGCGCTTTCACCTCATCCCGTCAGGATGGGTTCCAGCCAGGAGAGGAGCAGCGATGGTGCCGAGAAGGGCTTCCGTGGCCGCAGTGTGTATGGCCGCCGCGTTGGTGCTGACGGCGTGCGGGCGGAGCGGCGGGGGCGGCGCGTCAGCGCCCGCGGGCTCGGTCCCCTCGGGCAAGGTGACCGGCACGATCACCCTGTGGGCGCAGGGCGCCGAAGGGGAGAAGCTGCCGAAGCTGATCAAGGGCTTCGAGGCGGCGAACCCCGGGGTGAAGGTGAAGGTCACCGCGATCCCGTGGGATGCGGCGCACGCCAAGTACCAGTCGGCGATCGCGGGCGGTACCACGCCGGACGTGGCGCAGATGGGCACGACGTGGATGGCCGACTTCGCCGACTCCTTCCAGACGGTGGCGCGTGGGATCGACACCGGCGACATCTTCCCGGACGCGAAGGCCGCAGCGGTGGTGAAGGGCGACACGGTGGGTGTGCCGTGGTACGTGGACGCCCCGGTGATCTACTACCGCACCGACCTGGCGAAGAAGGCCGGCTACACCAGTCCGCCGAAGACCTGGCCCGAGTTCAAGGCCATGGCGAAGGCGATGCAGACCAAGGCCGGTGCCAAGTGGGGGGTCGCGCTGCGGCCCGGCGGCGGTGGCTCCTTCCAGACCATGCTGCCGTTCGTGTTCTCGAACGGAGCGTCGCTGATGAACAGCTCCGGCAGCAAGTGGACGCTGGACAGCCCGCAGATGGCCGGCGCGATGAAGTACTACCAGAGCTTCTTCACCGAGGGCATCGCCGACCGCAACCTGTCCATCGCGCCCGGCGCGCAGGAGTCGGCGTTCGTCAAGGGCAGGACACCGATGCTCATCACTGGCGGCGTGGGGATCAGTGCTCTGAACCAGGCCGGGGGAGCCGGTTTCGAGCGCAAATACGCCGTGATGCCGTTCCCGAAGAAGCAGAGCTCCACCTCGTTCGTCGGCGGCTCCAACCTGGTCGTCTTCCGTAACTCCGAGCACTCCGCAGCAGCCTGGAAGCTGGTGCAGTACCTGTCGAAGGCCAAGGCGCAGGCCGACTGGTACAAGACCACCGGCGACCTGCCCGCCGTGCAGTCGGCCTGGAACGAGCCGGGACTGCGCACAGACCCGAAGCTCAAGGTGTTCAAGAAGCAGCTGGACTCCGTCCAGGCGCCGCCGGCGAACACCGCGTGGACGCAGGTCAGCGCCGCCGCCGACAGCCAGTTGGAGCGGATCGTGAAGGGCACGGATCACGGATCCGTCCTCGGCACTGAAGTCCCTGCAGAGCAGCGCGGATTCGATCGGAACAGGGAACTGACCGATGGCACCCAGTACCACCAGCGCCCCGGTCGGCCGCCGCAAGACCGACCGGGCTGCCGGGCCCGGACAGCCCGGCCCGAGCCGCGGCCTGAGTGAACGGCGGTGGCAGGGCCTGAGCCGCGCCCTGAGTGGACGGCGGCGGCAGGGCCGGAGCCGCGCTCCGAGTGACCGGCGGCGGCAGGGCCTGGCGGCGTGGCTGTTCGCGCTGCCGTTCCTCCTGGTCTTCGGGTTCTTCATGCTCGTCCCGCTGGTCTCCTCCTTCCTGATGTCGTTCACCGACTTCCGCGCCACGGACGTACAGAGCCCGTTCGGGGTGAACTTCGTCGGACTGAGCCAGTACGCGGAGTTGTTCGGCGACGCGCAGTTCCGCAAGGCCATGTTCAACACCGCGTTGGTCGTGGTGGTGGGCATCCCGCTGACCATGGCGGTCGCCCTGGCGCTGGCCATGGCCCTCAACAGCGGCATCACCCGGTTCCGCGCCGCCTATCGCGTCGGCTTCTACACCCCGGTTGTGACCAGCATCGTCGCCGTCGCCGTGGTCTGGCGGTTCATCCTGCAGCCCGACGGACTGTTCAACACCCTGCTCGGCTGGGTCGGCATCACCGGCCCGGACTGGCTGCACAGCACCACATGGGCGCTGCCGTCGCTGATCGGTATGACCGCCTGGCGCAACATGGGCACCCTGATGGTCATCTTCCTGGCCGGGTTGCAGAACGTCCCGCCGGAACTGCACGAGGCGGCCATCGTGGACGGCGCCGGCGCCTGGCAGCGCTTCCGCCGGATCACCGTGCCACTGCTGCGCCCGACCCTGCTGCTCGGCGCGATCCTGCTGTCGGTCGCCTATCTGCAGTTCTTCGAGGAGTCCTTCGTGATGACGCAGGGCGGCCCGCTGAACTCGACCCTGTCGGTGAGCTACTTCACCTACAACCAATTCGGCTTCGGCAAGTACGGCTACGCCTCGGCCGCCAGCTACGTGCTGTTCACCGTGATCGCCGCGCTGAGCGTGATCCAGTTCCGTCTGCTGCGGCCCAAGGACTGAGGCGGCCAACCATGACCCACCACACCACCCCTGCCGGCACCTCCCCTGCCTCCGTCCCCTCACGCGGCACCGGCTCCAGCCCGACCGCGATGTCCCGGCGCACCCGCACCCTGAACTACCTGGTGCTCACCTTCGCCCTCGCGGCGACGCTGCTGCCGTTCCTGTGGATGCTGCTGGCCTCGTTCAAGACGCAGGGCGAGCTGCTGCGCGAGCCCAGCGGCTGGCTGCCGACGTCGCCGACCTGGGACAACTACGCCACCTGGCTCGGCCAACTGCACATCGGTCACTTCTTCCTCAACAGCGCGGTGGTCTCGGTCTTCACCGTGCTGGGCAACCTGGTGTTCTGCTCCATGATCGGCTACGCGCTGGCCAAGCTGGACTTCCCCGGCAAGCGCGCACTGTTCGCCCTGGTGATGATCACCCTCATGGTGCCGGGCGTGGTGACCTTCGTACCGCTGTTCGTCATGGTCGCCAAGATGAACCTGGTCGACACCTACCCGGCGCTGATCCTGCCCTACCTGGCCTCGCCGTTCGGCGTGTTCCTCATGCGCCAGTTCATGCTCGGCATCCCCGACTCACTCCTGGAAGCCGCCAGGATCGACGGCGCAGGCCAGGTGCGCATCTTCACCAGGATCGTGCTTCCCCTGTCCGGACCGCCCCTGGCCACTCTGACGATCCTGACGTTCCTCTCCTCGTGGAACAACTTCCTGTGGCCGCTGGTCGCGGCCCAGAGCCAGGACAAGTACACCCTCCCCGTCGCCCTCGCGCTGTACTCCCAGGGCGAGAACGCGACCAATTACAGTCTGCTGCTCGCCGGCTCGGTCCTGGTGATCGCGCCCATGGTCGCCCTGTTCATGGCCCTGCAGCGGTTCTTCGTCCAAGGCGTCGCCACCACCGGCATCAAGTAGCCGTCCCCGCGCCGCCCGACCTCCACCTCCCGATCCAAGGATTTTCCATGCCAGCGAACCAGCTGACCTTCCCTGCCGACTTCCTGTGGGGTGCCGCCACCGCGGCCCACCAGATCGAGGGCAACAACGTCAACAGCGATTGGTGGGCCAAAGAACATGCCCCCGGCACCACCATCCACGAACCCAGCGGCGACGCCTGCGACAGCTACCACCGCTACGGCGAGGACATCGCCCTCCTGGCAAGCCTCGGATTCAACACCTACCGTTTCAGCCTGGAGTGGTCCCGCATCGAACCCGAGCAGGGCTTCATATCCCGGGCTGCGATCGATCACTACCGGCGCATGGTGACCGCCTGCCACGACGCGGGCCTCACGCCGATGGTGACGTTGCATCACTTCACCGTCCCCCGCTGGTTCGACCGACGCGGCGGCTGGCAGGCGCCGGACGCGCCCGACCTGTTCGCCCGCTTCACCCAGGCCGTCCTGCCCATTCTGGCCGAAGGGGTGGAATGGGTGTGCACCATCAACGAGCCCAACGGTGTCGCGCACGATGCCGCCAAGGCCAAGGAGAACCTGCCCAACCACGTCTACGGTCTGCCCGACCCCGACGTCTCGCAGACCCTGGTCCTCGCGCACCGCAGGAGCCGCGCGGTGCTCTCCACCCTCACTGGGGTCAAATCCGGGTGGGCGATCGCCACCCAGGCGTTCCAGCCCGAACCCGGCTGCGAGCAGATCGCCCATGCCCACGGCCACCCCCGGGAGGACTTCTTCCTCGAAGCCGCCCGCGGCGACGACTTCATCGGCGTCCAGGCGTACACCCGCACCGTCATCGGCCCCGACGGCCCCAAGCCGCCCCGTGAGAGCGCCGAGAAGACCCTCATGGGCTGGGAGTACTACCCACCTGCCGTCGGCGACGGCATCCGCAACGCCTGGAAGCTCACCGACGGCGTCCCCGTCATCGTCACCGAGAACGGCATCGCCACCGCCGACGACACCCGTCGGATCGCCTACGCAACCGGCGCCCTGACCGCCGTACACCAGGCCATGACCGAGGGCATCGACGTGCAGGGCTACCTGCACTGGTCGGCCCTGGACAACTACGAGTGGGGCACCTTCCGGCCCACGTTCGGCCTCATCGCCGTAGACCGCCAGACCTTCGCCCGCACCCCCAAGCCCAGCGCCCACTGGCTCGGCGAAGTCGCCAAGTCCGGCCGGCTCACCGTCGGCACGACCCGCCAGTGACGCGGCAGCGAGAGGCCCACCCCAGTGGGGGTGACACCACGAGTACCGGGATTCGCTTGGCGCGCGTCTGCGGTGAGTACGGATGCTGCGTACGACGCCTTGACAGCGATGAAGGCCGATACCACAGCACCCCGATTTGAACGATGAACCATCTCGACTGAGCCGCTTACCCGGAATTGCCCCGCCCCACACGGAACGGCATCTTCACCAAACGCGCCTCCTCTGGTCGCACTCCGCAACAGCGAGGCAGGTGTCCCGCACCGGTGGCTTCGAGGGCGCCCGGACCCCATCCCCGCTGTCCGGGCGCCGTCGCGGCCACCGGTTCTGCCTGCGGCTCACACGCACCGAGGCTCCGAGCGGGCATTGGCCTCCGCTCGCGCGCAGCCAGAACCTCCTCCCTCCCGAACCCGGCAAGCTCCGGCGTCCGCCGGCGTGTGCCGGCTACCTGAAAGGTGTCTGTCCGATGGCGATCCCCGGTGTGCCGTGGTGGCGCGACGCCGTGATGTACCAGATCTATCTGCGCAGTTTCCGCGACGGGAACGGCGACGGTGTGGGCGACCTCCGCGGCGCCAGGGCCGGACTGCCCTACCTGACCATGCTGGGTGTCGACGGGCTGTGGCTCAGCCCCTGCTTCCCGTCCCCGCAGCACGACCACGGCTACGACGTCTCCGACTACTGCGCGATCGATCCGCTCTTCGGTGACCTCGCCGAATTCGACCGGCTGATCACCGACGCACACGCCCTCGGGCTCAAGGTCATCCTCGATGTCGTCCCCAACCACTGCTCCCGCGAGCACCCATGGTTCCGCGAGGCACTTGAGGCCGGACCGGCTAGCGCCACCCGCGCCAGGTTCCACTTCGCCGACGGGCGCGGCGAAGACGGGGAGTTGCCGCCGAACAACTGGCGGGCCATGTTCGGCGGTCCCGCCTGGACCCGGATCCGGGAGGCCGACGGCCGCCTGGGGCAGTGGTACCTGCATCTGTTCACCCCGCACCAGCCGGACTTCAACTGGCGCCACCCGGAGGTCGCGGACTGCTTCGACGACGTACTGCGGTTCTGGCTGGACCGCGGAGTGGACGGCTTCCGCATCGATGTCGCGGTCGGGCTGTTCAAGCATCCGGAGCTGCCCGACTCACCGGACCCCACCGCCGACGAGGACGTGCGCGACGCCGTCAACCCGCTGGCCTGGAACCGGCCGGAGGTGCACGAGGTCTGGCGCCGCTGGCGGGCGATCTGCGACGCCTACACCGCGCGGGACGGCCGGGAGCGCACCCTCGTCGGGGAGGTGGCCGTCCCCACGCCCGCGGACCAGGCCGCTTATCTGCGCCCCGACGAACTCCACCAGGCTTTCTACTTCGACCTGCTTCATAGCCCCTGGGACGCTGCGGCGTTCCGTGCCCGGATAGACGCCGCGCTGAAAGGCATCGCGTCCACCGGTGCACCGGTTACCTGGGTTCTGAACAACCACGATCAGCAGCGCACCCCCACCCGGTACAGCCGGGGGGCGCTGCCCGGCGAGGAACCGGATCCCGAACGCGGCGCGGCCAGGGCACGCGCCGCGGTGCTGCTGATGCTGGCACTGCCTGGCAGCGCCTACCTCTACCAAGGCGAGGAACTCGGCCTGCCCGAAGTAACCGACCTGCCGCCGGAAGCCCTGACCGACCCCATCGTGGCCGCGACCGGCGACCCGGCCAAAGGCCGCGACGGATGCCGCGTACCGCTTCCCTGGACCGGGGAGCAGGCGCCGTTCGGCTTCTCCGACGCGCCGGCGCACCGGTCGTGGCTCCCGCAGCCACCCTCGTTCGCCCGACACTCCGTGCAGCGTCAGCGTGGCGACAGCGGGTCCAGCTGGCACCTCTACCGCGACGCCCTGCAACTGCGCCGCAGCCTGGCCTCGCTCCGCGACACCACGCTCAGCTGGCTGCCGAGTCCTCCCGGCACACTGGTCTTCGGCCGCGGGTCGGGCTTCGTGTGTGCTGTGAACTTCACGGACGCACCTGTCACCGCACCCGTTCCCCGACAACCACTGCTGTCCAGCCTCCCTTGCGATGAAGGAAAGCTCGCGGCCAACAGCGCTGCCTGGTGGCTCGTGGACCGCCTCCCGGACTGACTGTTCGCGCCCGCAGCGCTGGGACATCGAAGGGTTAGCGATGGTGGACGGTGCGCCCCCGGACAGTGGCTCCGCACAGTGATCCGGGCGGTCGGAAATACCGCGCCCCGTGACCTCCGAGCAGTCAGCCGCGGTCATCCTCAACACCGCACACCTGACAGACTTACCTACCGAAATAGTTCTTTTGGAGCTCGTGTTGGAACACTCACCCCGCTCTGCGCTGTACCTCGATCCCGACGCGTCCGTGGAAGCGAGGACCCATGACCTGCTGGCGCGGATGACCCTGCCGGAGAAGGTGGGGCAGTTGCTGCAACTCGACGCCCGCCACGATCTGGTGGACATTGTGTCCGCCAAGCTGGCCGGGTCGGTCCTGCACGCGTCCCCCACGCGGATGCGGGAGGCCATCGCACTGGCCCGGCAAACCCGGCTCGGCATTCCGCTGCTGACCGCCGACGACTGCATCCACGGTCACTCGTTCTGGCCCGGAGCGACCATCTTCCCGACCCAGCTTGCCATGGCCTGCACCTGGGATCCCGCACTGCTCCAGCAAGCCGCCCGCGCCGCCGCCACCGAGATCTCGGCGACGGGAATCCACTGGACGTTCTCACCGGTGCTGTGTATTACCCGGGACCTGCGCTGGGGCCGGGTCAACGAGACATTCGGCGAAGACCCGTTCCTGATCGGCGAGCTGGGGGCCGCGATGGTGCGCGGCTACCAGGGCGAGGGCCTCAACGACCCGACCGCCGTCCTGGCGTGCGCGAAGCACTTCGCCGGCTACTCCGAGACCCAGGGCGGCCGGGACGCGAGCGAGGCCGACCTGACCCCGCGCAAGCTGCGCTCCTGGTTCCTGCCACCGTTCGAACGGGCGGTCCGCGCCGGATGCCGCACTTTCATGCTCGGCTACCAGTCGATGGACGGGGTCCCGATCACCGCGAACCGGTGGCTGCTCAACGACGTGCTCAAGGGCGAATGGGGCTTCACCGGAACGCTGGTGACCGACTGGGACAACGTCGGCCGGATGGTCTGGGAGCAGCAGGTCTGCGCCGACGTCGTCGAGGCAGCGGCCCTCGCCATCAACTCCGGCAACGACCTCATCATGACCACACCCGACTTCTTCCAGGCCGCCCAGACGGCGGTCGCGCGCGGCCTGGCCGACGAGAAGCGGATCGACGACGCCGTTCGACGGGTCCTGCGCCTCAAGTTCGAGCTGGGCCTCTTCGAAGACCCCCGCGCCCCCGACCCCGAGCGGCAAAAGGCGGTGATCGGCTGCCAGGAACACACCGAGCTCAACCTCCGCACCGCACGCCGCTCCCTGGTACTGCTGCGCAACGACGGAACTCTGCCCTTCGAAGGGGGACTGACCGGCGACGAGCTCGGCCGCGCCGTCAGCCAGGGCCCACCGCGCACGATCGCGGTCGTCGGCCCCAACGCCGACACCCCACAGGCCATGCTCGGCGACTGGGCCGGGGCCTCCGGCCAGGTCGACTGGATGCCGGACGGTCAGCCACGCCAGCTGGTGGAGACCGTGCTTGACGGTCTGCGTGCTGTCGCGCCCGCAGACTGGACGGTGACCCACACGGTCGGAGCGGACATCGGGGCTCTTGCCGCCGATCCCCGCGGGCTGTTCTGGCCCGACGGCCAACCGCGGCCGCCCGTCTTCAGCCCCGCCCCGGTCGACCAGGAACAACTCCGGCAGGCCACCGCCGCCGCGAAGGCCGCCGACTACGCCGTGGTAGTCGTGGGCGACACCATCGCCCTCACCGGCGAGGGGTGCTCGACGGCCACACTGGATCTCCAGGGCGGCCAGATCGCCTTGCTCGACGCGATCGCCGCCACCGGCACACCCACGATCGTGGTGCTGATCCAGTCCAAGCCGAGCACCCTCCCGGACTCCGCGCTGAACGCGGCGGCACTCGTCGAGGCGTTCAACCCAGGCATGCGCGGTGGCCGGGCCATCGCCGAACTCCTCTTCGGACTCATCGAGCCCAGCGGCCGACTGCCCCTCTCCTTCGCACGACACGTCGGACAACAGCCCGTCTTCTACAACCAAGTGCGCGGCCAGCACGGAGACCGCTACGCGGACCTCAGCCAGGACCCGTTGTTCGCGTTCGGCGAGGGCCTCAGCTACACCACCGTCACCTACTCCCACCTCGTCCTGCGGGACCAGAACGTACCCGCGGACGGCACGGTCGACGCGACAGTGCGCCTCACGAACACCGGCAGCCGCCCCGCTCTGGAGACCGTTCAGGCTTACGTCAGCGATCTCACCACCAGCGTCACCTGGGCCGAGCAGGAGCTGAAGGCGTTCGTCCAGGCCGAGATCCCCCCGGGTGAGGCCGTCGCCGTCGACATCCGTATCCCCGCCTCGCACTGCTCATTCGTCACGGCCGACAACCGCCGGGTCGTCGAACCCGGCGAATTCGAACTCAGTGTCGGCCCCAGCTCACGGCACGAGCAACAACTGACCGCACGTTTCCGCATCCAGAAATGAAGGCGGCATGAATGCGGTGCGTCCAGGCGCTCGCCGCCAGCCACGCCCACCTCACCGCTCTGGAGCAGGCATGACGACAGGACCCGTGGGCGTCGCCCTGGTCGGCGCCGGAGTCATCAGCACCGAGTACCTGCGCGCTCTGACCGCCTTCCCCGACATACGGGTGCTCGGCGTCGCCGACCTGGACACCCGGCGGGCCGAGGAGGCGGCACGCGAGTACGGCGTGCCGGTGGCCGGTGACGTCGCCACCGTGCTGGCGGTTCCCGAGGTCGAGGTCGTCGTCAATCTGACGGCCCCGGCCGCCCACACCACCGTCGCGCGCGCCGCATTGGAGGCCGACAAGCACGTGTACGGGGAGAAGCCGCTGGCCCTGGAGCCCGCCGACGGTGCGAAGCTGCTCGGCGAGGCCACGGAGCGCGGGCTGCGGGTGGGCAGCGCGCCGGACACCTTCCTCGGCGCCGGAATCCAGTCCGCCATACGGGCGATCCACGCCGGTGTGATCGGCACGCCCATCGCCGCCGCGACCGCGACGCTCGGCCCGGGCCCGGAGAGCTGGCACCACAGCCCGGAGTTCCTCTTCCAGCAGGGTGCGGGCCCGCTCTTCGACATCGGCCCGTACTATCTGACGGCGCTGGTCGCCCTCCTCGGGCCGGTCCGGCAGGTGGCGGCAACCGCGCGTACGGGGCGCGCGGAACGCGTGATCGGTTCGGGGCCGAAGGCGGGAAAGCGCTTCCCCGTCGAAGTCCCCACGCATGTCACGGCGTTGATCGATTTCGGCCGGGGCGCGAGCGCGTCCTCGACGTTCAGCTTCGACTCGCCAATCGAGCGCACTGTCATCGAGATCACCGGCACCGACGGCACGTTGAGAGTGCCGGACCCCAACTCCTTCAGCGGCCCGTTGCGAGTGCGGGGAGCCGGCGACGAGAAGTGGCGCGAGCTTGCCGTGGAGGGCACGACCGCGGGCCGCGGCATCGGCGTACTGGAGGATGGCACGGTCGCTGCGGGACGGACGCCCGCACCGTGCGTCCGGCGCGATGGCGCAGCACGTACTCGACACCACGGCGGCGATCGGGGAGTCGGCGCACAACGCCGAGTTCCGCCGGGTCACCACCGACTGCCCCGACGCCGAACCGCTCCCCGAGCCCTGGGATCCGTACGCAGCGACGCTGGAGTGAGCCCGACACCGGGGTGAACCCAACGGACTGACTGTCACCCCGACGCCCCGAATGCCCGACGGCGGCCAGCGGCGGGAACTGGGCGTGCTGGCCTCGGCCGCGAAATGTCCGGCGGTGTTCGCAAGTGCATCGTTGCTGACGACCCGGCATCATGTGGGGCAGATCACATAAATCGCGTCTCGCGATTCGAGATGACAGCTGATCAAGTCGCTCGGAAAGGGGCTTGTGGCGTCAATTCGGCGCGGTAATCGATATGTTATGGCACGCGAATGGCACGCGGCCACGAAATGGTCTAGACAACAAGCAAGCCCCAGGCCGCTGACCTGGGGCTTCTGCATGGAGCGGGTGACGGGAATCGAACCCACGCTCTGAGCTTGGGAATCAACGGGGCATGCATGGATCATTGTGGTCCTGACCTGTACAAACGCGGGCTGCGGGGCAGGGTGAAGAGGGTCAGTGGGGACCCGTGTTGACCGTCATTTACCGCTCGTTGAGGCACGTGGAGGGCACGGACTCGTCAGGCGGGTACTGATTGACGCCAGGATTCCATCGAGGGCAGGTGGAAGGAGGGGGACGCGCGGGTACCCGAGGTGGGGTTGCTGGTGCAAGTGCTCAGGGCCGGCATGCTGCCAACCCGCATTACCGAGTTCGTCGGGAGCAGGTCATGCCGGGCCGGGCCGGCGCCCTGCTTCAGGGGCATGGGGAAAGGAGCCCGGCCCGCTCAGTGGGCGCGACGGCCGAG
This sequence comes from Streptomyces sp. NPDC048483, assembly GCF_040651455.1. Classification (NCBI taxonomy): domain Bacteria; kingdom Bacillati; phylum Actinomycetota; class Actinomycetes; order Kitasatosporales; family Streptomycetaceae; genus Streptomyces; species Streptomyces sp. NPDC048483. The sequence goes on along the minus strand of NZ_JBEZJZ010000076.1, from coordinate 10,675 downwards.
GCGTCGGCGCTCCAGTCCGCGTCAAGCTCGGTCAGGCACAAAACGGGCATGGGGCTTCCTTAGCTGTCCGTCTCGGTCGTCTAGCTTGCCTTCCTCCAGATCGCTATGCGCGGCTGCATGTTCAGCCTGTCAGTCGCCGGGGCTACCTGCCTGCTCAGGTCGGTCCCAGACGCCCCGGTGCCAGGGAATGCAGCCGGGGCCTGCTGATCGCGGTGCTAACGAGAGCGCTCGGAGTCGCTGCTGTCGGTGCCAGCCGCTGAGGTCACCGGCGGTCCGGTGAAGGGCGCCCCTACCCGTCAGTCCTACCGAGTCGCTCCTGAGGGAAGAGCGGCGCAGGTATCAGCGCGGCAAATGCGATCTGAGCCATGACCTGGCACTCGATTTCGGGCGAGCCTGTGTACAGGAGGGGCCAAGCACAGAGGATCAGCGGGAGGGCAAGCAGCACACGGAACCGGACCGCGCCCATGCGCTTGTGGACCGATACCGCGAGAACCGCGATGAGCAGGGTAGGAATGCCTATGATCGGCAGCACGTCCAGCCCCAGAATCATGCTCTCCAGGAACCTGTCTTCCTGCCGATCCGTCTGCGAGATAGCCACCCAGGCTGCGGTGTGGATGAGCACGTACATGAGCACGCACCACCCCATCCGTCCCAGAACGGGCCCCAGCTGTACTTCTCACTCTCCGACGCGACGCGTGAGCAACTCGGCCTGCGCCGCTACCCCGATCACGACCGCGGCTTCGAGGCCGCCTACGCCGTTGTCCGCCGCCGCATCCACAGCATCCTCGACGCGCTCGACCCCTCCCCACTACCCAAGAACCACCGTCTGGCCCGCCGCCACGCCGAGAAGCTCCTGGTCAACGCCAACCCGGACGAACTCGCCCACAAGCGCACGCTCATGCTCCGCGTGACCAACATGATCCTCGCCATGTCCCTGCGCGAGGCCCTCCCCCTCCTGGAAGACCACTGGAACGGCTCGATCAGCATCGACGCCACCGTCATCGGCACCTACGCCAAGGGCCTGTCCCCCGACAGCCCTGTCACCTCCACCGACCCCGATGCCGCCTGGTACGTCCGCACCACCAAGCACAAGGACCCCCTCGCCCTCGACGACCTCACCCCCGCACAACAGAACAAGAAGGGCGCCAAGCTCCAGAAGAAGAAGGACCGGATCAAAAAGCGCCTGTTCGGCTACGACGCCTCCCTCGTCGTAGCCCGCGACCCCCACCACGACGGCGCCCCGCTGCCCGACGGCTCCGCGAACCCCGACGTCGTCCCCGCCCTGGTCATCGCCTTCTCCGTCGACAAGCCCAGCCACCGCCCCGGCCACGTCGCCACCGAAGCCCTCCAGCAGGTCCACGACAGCCTCCCGCGCGGCTACCTGGCCGGCGACCGTGCCTACAACGGCCAGAAGCCGGAGAACTTCCAGCTCCCCATCCGCGCCATGGGCTACGAACCCGTCTACGATTACGCCCAGGACCAACTTGGTGTCCAGGCAGGCTTCGCCGGAGCCGGACTCGTCGAGGGCAACTGGTACTGCCCTCCATGCCCCAGGAACTCAAGGACACCACCAAGGACCTGATCGCCGAGAAAATCGACAAGCAGACCTGGATCGAACGCATCCGCGCCCGCGCCGCCTACCTCTTCATGCCCAAGCAGCGCCCCGACGCCGAAGGCCACCGCCGCATGATGTGCCCCGCCGAAGCAGGCCGCACCCAGTGCCCGCTCAAGAAGTACACCCTCGGCCGCGGCATCCACCTGCCCCTCGTCGACCCCACCCCCAGCCCCGCCGGCTCACCCCCGTGCTGCAGCCAGAAGACCGTCACCGTCCCGCCCGAAGCCGGCGCCAACCTCTGGCAACCCCCCCCAGTACGGCTCACAAACCTGGCAGCGCGTCTACTTCCGCCTCCGCAACAGCATCGAAGGCATCAACGGCTACGCCAAGGACACCCTCTACGAGCGCCTCGAAGAAGCCGGCACCCGCCGCATCCGCGGCATCGCCGCCCAGACCCTCCTACTCGCCTTCCAACTCGCCCACGCCAACCGCCGCAAACTCACCGCCTGGGCCAACTCCGTCGTTCTGGGCGACAAACGCCCCCGCCGCCGACCCACCCGCCGCCGCAAGACCAAGCCCCTGGGCACCTGGACCCCCAAGGGCTACATCAACCAGCCCTGAGACCTTCCCCACAACGCCCAGCTAGCCACCAAGCCCTCCGAGAGCTGAACAACCGAAGATCACTAAGCAAACGCGGACAGCCAACGGCCTCACGCCGTTGGCTGTCCGCGTTCTCATGCCCAGAAACACCACAGACGGCACCGCTATCGCGATGCCGCCCGTTCCGTCGGTGCGATCGGACACCTTTCGTCGGTGTCCCTCCAAGCCCGGTGCCGCAGCCAGGTCCCTGGCCCGCATCCCGCCCCGGCCCTTCGCCGCTTCGGTTCGGCCAGAACCTCCACCACCGCTTCACGGGCGATGACCAGCCGTTGAAGAGCCCGCTCGGCCTCATCGAGCTCGGTGGCCATCTGGGCTGATTCCTCCCGCGCCCCCTCGACCGCCTCCCGCGCGGCCGACTCCTTCGCCTCCAGTAGACCCAGCACCGACGGCACCGGCCACCTCCACCCGATCAAGAAGCTAACACGACGCCCCAGCACTCCCTCACCGAAGGCGACTTCACTCCTCACCTGCGGAAACTCAACAGCCGTGATCGCAATGACAACGCCTTCTGAGACCAGAAGAGGTGCGTCTTGTCACGGCAGCAGGACGCTCCTTGGCCTCGCGAGATCAGTCAGACACGCCATCGGGCTCACCCTTCTGCGGCGTCAGGCGGACTGATCGGTGGTGCGAGCACAGGTCGAGGCAGCGTCGAGCTCGAAGGACGCTACCGCGTGCTGGGACGGTGAGAGGTCTTGGCCTGCCGGGGGTATCCGGGTGAGGACGACGACCCGCAGGTCGGGGCGCTGGATAGGCAGCAGGACGTGGCAGGCCACCTCGACTGTCTTGTAGTCGTGGATGGGCAGGCGCAGGGTGTAGCGGTGTCCGTCGCGGTGTTCGACTACCTCGTGCTCCTGGTCCCAGATGCGCCGACAGTCCGGGTCTTGGGAGAGGATCTCCTCCAGCAGGGTTCCGACTGGGGAGTCCCAGCCGTCTCGGTTGACCGCTACGCGGAGCATGGCGAGGAAGACGCGCGCGCAGTTGTCCTCCCAGTCGAGCGTTTGCTCACGGGCTTCGGGCGCCAGGAGCGCCCAGCGCATCAGGTTCGCGCGGGGACCGACCAACCAGGGAAACCACTCGGTCATCGGCTTATTGGCCGCGACGATGTTCCAGGCGCTGTCGGACAGGTAGGCCGGATGTGGTGCCTGGTGTTCCAGCAGTCCCTGAACCTCGGGGTTGAGCTGCTGCCGTTCCGCCATGTCGGCCGGGGGTCTGCGGCCGGTGACGCCGAGGAAGAGCGTGAGAGTCTCGGCGTCATTGAGCTGCAGGACCTGGGCGACGCGGGTCAGGAACTGGTCGGAGAAGTTTCGGCACTGTCCTGATTCGAGTGCTCTGTACCAGCCCTCACTGACCCCTGTGAGGCGCCCCATGTCCGCTTGTGTCAGCCGGGGGCTGGAGCGGCGGGCCGCGTCACGCAGTTCACGGATGGTGCGGCGATCGATGCGTGCACGCCAAGCTCGAAGTAGCCGGCCCACAGATCTGTCATCGACAGTGGACGTCTCTTCGGCGAGGAAAGACCCTTGAGCCCGATTTTCCCCGTTCGCGGCAATATCCCACATATGTGGAATGTGGCGTATTTCTGCGACCGTCCTCTTCATTGCGAACACCCCCCTGGCATTGATTGGACGCGGTCTTGGCAATTGCCGAGTTGCCGAGACCGACGTTTCGAGGGTATCCGGATCCGAGGCGCTGGCCGTGATTCCTTAAATGATCACGTGGCGTGAGGCTCCGGGCGGGGGCGGTGACTGGCCCAGGCAGCCAGGCGGGACCCGGTCACCGTCTACCTCTTCCGCTGGCTTGCCGAGGAATTCACGAGATTGCGGTCAGGGTAATGGCCGGGAGCACCGCCACTCGCAGTATCGGAACCGCAAGTGACGGTCCATCTCATGCATACTCCTGCATGAGGCGTTTCCCCCACCTGCCAGAACGGCAGACCGCTATCAAATTCCTTGTAGACAAGGGCATTTGCTGCGCTAATCCCCCCAGGGATCAGAAGGAGTGATGCATGCGTGTACAACCGGCGCCAGGCCCAGTTCCCCGCAGGGGTCATCCCGCTACCCAACGACCACGGCACCGCTTGGGGAGCCCACATCCCCGCCTTCGGCCGGCATCTCCTCCTGTTGCCCGGACCACCCAAGGAGTGCCTGCCCATGCAGGAACACACCTTGGGCGCGGCCTCGGATGGCGCACCCCCCAGACGGCAGACCCGCTGCGCTGGCGCATCCTGGGCCTGTACGAACCGGACGTCGCTGCTCGCGTCGACATCATCCTGGCCGCCTGCCCCGGCGACACCTCGGTCGGCTACTGCTGGACCTACCCCTACGTCGACATCGCCCTGCACGCCGACCCCGACCAGCACACCGCACTGACGGCCGAGATCACCCAGGCGCTCGACGGCCACATCGTCAGCACCGGCCACACCGGCGCCCTCCAACAGCTCAAGGCCCTCGTTCCCCGCCCTCAGCTGGTGCTCCATGACGGCCTGTCCCTCAGGCAGTTCGCACAAGCGCTCGCCCTCCCCGCGCCATCTGGCCCTCGGCAGGACCAAGATCTGACGATCCGGGCCGCCGGCCAGTGGCGCGGCGGCTCACCCCACGAGCACTCCGGCCTGGTCACCATGCGCTGCGGCATCATCACTGCACAGGACACCAGCCACAGCTACGAAATGGAACAACCCAACCGCGGTTCCGAAATCCTCGACTGTGCCGCCGAGTTCATCGCCTGGTCCACTCTGCGCGCCTTCGCGGCCTCGGCACGGGGATAACGCCTCAGGCAGTCCCCGGATTGCTTGTCCGGGGGCGGTGGCGTAGCCCCTTCCACGTTCAACCCGGTTCTCTCGGGGTTGAGAAGCCGGGGCGTGTGGAAACAGCGCCGTCAATACGTGCCGGTAATTTTACGCCGCGTCACCACTTTGAGGCGACGCCCGCATCCGGCAACTCAATAACCCTGTTCGAGGGGAATGAACGACCCGTCAGTAACCGCTTCTAGCGGCGGCTGAACGCACCCAGACGTTGAAGTCCGAAGCTGCCCTACTTCTCTGACGGGCATTGCCCACACGTAACCCACTCAGGGATGCGGTGTGCCGTGTCCTGCCTCAGGGCGCAACTGCGGCCTTCATCGGTGCAGCCGCCGTCAGTGGGTTCCCGGATCTGAAATCAAGGAGCATGATGCACAGGCTTCGCGTATCCAAGCGCATGAAAGCGCTCATAGCCGCCGTTACCGCTACGCTCGGTGTGGTCATCGGTTTGACCGTCGTCGTCCCGGCCCAGGCCGCGACCACCGGCACCCTGAACGGGGGGCAGGGCAATTACGGCTACATAAATAAGCGTTCCCAGCCTTCGACCTCGTCCGATTCCGCCGACTACTCGCACGCCGGCGACGATATTTCGATGACCTGCCGGACCACCGGTACCACCGTCGAGAACAACTCCCGGTGGATTTATTCCGGGTCGTACTACGTCGCCGACGCCTTCGTCGTCGAGAACACCGACAGCCTGCCGTCCTGCAGCGACACCACCGGCCCGGACACCTCCACCGGCCCGGACACCCCCACCGCCGGCCAGAAGACCGTCGGCATCAAGATGGTGAAGCAGGTCCAGAACCAGTGGTGCTGGGATGCCTCCGGCCTGACCATCGCCAAGTTCTGGGGCTTCACCGACTACGACCAGCACGACTTCTGCCGACTGGCCGCATCCGGCCGCGGGGTGGACTGCAACAACCAGCCCGCCACGCTCGAGGACATGGCCAACGGCCTGGCCAAGATGGGCATCGCCAGCAGCGGCGACAGCATCAACCGCGCCTCCTTCTCCCAGATCGCTCAGCAGATCGACGCCGGCCGTCCGTTCGGCGTCCGGTTCGGCTGGCACAGCGGCGGCGGCCACATGAACGTCATCTACGGCTACGACAGCGGCAGCAACATGATCGCCGTTGGTGACCCGTGGCCCACCACCCAGACGTACACCTGGTGGGACTACAACAACTACGCGAACAACAGCCGGTTCGAGTGGACCAACTCCCGTATCAACATACACAACTGAGGAGGACGACCGACCATGCAGATCACGCGACGCTCCACACACACGGCCGCTCGGGCTGGCGTCCTCGCCGCAGCCGCGCTCACCGCGCTGGCCATCACCCCGGCGCACGCCGCCGACGCAGGTGATGGTGACGGCATTGCCGGCTACCAGTCGGCCCAGAAGGCCCTCAAGACCGACAAGGTCAAGGACACCGTCTCGCGCTTCCTGGTCGCGGCCAAGCAGGGCGGGAACGCCGGCGCCGCGGACGGTGGGATGGGAGGCGGGCCCAAGGACGAGCCCGCCACCGCCAAGGCCGCACCCCGGTTCGACCTCAAGGACCCGGTGCCGATGTACGAGATCAGCCCCGGGTTCGTCACGGGGAAGACCAAGGGGAACCCTCAGGAAGCGCTGCAGCTCACCTTCCTCGCGTCCCGGGTCAACGCCTCGGACGGCCACAAAGCCTCCGTGCTGCTCACGCCGAAGGGCGATGCCAAGGGCGGCGGTGACCCGACCGTCGGCACCGAGGGCTGGCAGCTGTCCGGCATCCGGGACGGCGACGAAGAGCTCGCCCACGCCGAAGCCGGCACCCCGCAAGCCCGCACCTTCACCGAGCCGCAGATCCACGCCTGGTACCGGCTCACCGACAAGGGCCTGGTCGAGCCGCTCAACAAGGAGGCCCGCACCAGCCTCCAGGGCAAGGGCAGCCTTCCGCTCGCCGAGTACCAGAAGCTGGTCAACAAGCGGTACGGCGACAAGTTGCCGGGCTCGGAGTACGACCGCAAGGGAATGGCCGGCGGATACGCGGACCTCACCGGCGCGGGTAAGGCCGCGCGGCCAAAGACGGCTGAACCCGCACCGCTCAACGAGGTGCGTAAGGGCTCGCAGTCCAAGGCGGCCGCACCCGCGCCGTCTACCGACGAGTCGTGGCATCTGGCCGCCGTGGCCGGGGCCGCGGGCCTGACGGCGGTCGGCGGCGCGATGTACGTGCGCCGGCGGCGAACAGCCACCGAGCACTGATGTGCCCCTGGTTGCCGGTCCACCTGGGGACCGGCAACCAGGCACCACGACGCGTCGGCGCGATCGTTGGACGTGGACCCAGGCGCCGTCAGGGTTTCCTGATTGGGTGATCTCGGGGCCGCCGGTGCACGAGGCCCGGGACGCCGTCGTGATCGGCTGCTGCCAGGGCTACCGCAGCAGCACCAGCAGCTGACAAACTCCCAGGCGCCCCACTGTCTGACGCGGTTTCTTCGCCGCGGTTCAGGCTCTGGAGGTGGGCAGTGGCCCGGCACTGGAGGGGCCATTGCCTCGTGGGTGTCAGCCCGGCAGCCGCGGCGGGGCCGGCCCCCTCGCCGCGGCACAGAACGGAACAGGACGAGCCATGCCTCAAGGTGTCAAGAGAACCGTCACTGCGTTGATATGCCTGCTCGCAGTGGGCCTGACCGGCCTCGTTGCCGCGACGGCCGGTGCGGCTCCGGAAGCCCGTGCTCCGGCAGCCCCAAGACCGCAGCAACTCGGCACCGACGCCTACCGATCGAGCCCTGGGCCCGTCGAGGGCGGCAGCCCGGCATATGACTACGCGCCCAGCGTGATGGTGGACGGCGTGTACAAGATGTGGTGGTGCGGCCAGGCACCAGGGGGCAGCGTTGCGGGCGATGACATCCTGTACGCCGAGTCGAACAGCCTGAACGGGCCGTTCCACGCCCGTGGCAGCTCGGCACCGTACCAGAGGGTCTTCGACGGAACCGGCACCGGAACCTTCGACAACGAGCACACCTGTGACCCCTCGGTCGTGCGCGCCAACGGCACGTACTACATGTACTACGGCGCCTTGCGGCACGACCATGGCGGTGAGAAGACCACGATCGGCGTCGCCTCCAGCCGCGACGGGATCAACTGGACCAGACTCAACAAGAGCCAGGCCATCATCACCGCGGCCAACCAGCAGGACACGCACAACACCTACGGAGCCGGTCAGCCGAGCGCGGTCTACCTCAACGGCCGCTTCTATCTGCTGTTCACCGACACCACGGGCGCCGGGGCACTGAGCAACGGAGCCGGCCAGTTCGTCTGGCGCTCGGCCGATCCCACCTTCCAGTCAGGTGTCGAGGTGTTCACCGCATCGGGTTGGCAGGTCAAGACCAGTGCCAACTCCCGCAGCTTCTCGGTCGCCAACGCATTCTCGGCCGACTGGCAGTACTCGGATGCCCTGGGCGCCTTCGTCATCGCCCATGACAGCACCCCGGGCCACACCACGTTGGTCTTCCTCGATCCCCGCAACCTCAAGAAACACCCGTATTCCGAGGCGGCCATCCCGGGGCAGTGGTCGGAGGGACCGGGCATCGTTTCCCGTCCGGACAAGCACTCCGTCGTCTCGGAAACCGGCGACTGCGGGCGGCTACCCATTGATGTGATCCGCGCCACCACGGGGTCGCCGCCACGGGAGTTGAGCCACAACGGCATCGACCTGCTCAGCGGCAGTAAATGTACGTCGATGCCGCGCAGTAAGATCGCCGCGATGTACGAGGGTTACGGACTGCAGTCCCCCGGCCTGCCCGCCGCGCTCGTAGTCAGTGGCCGACGGCTGCAGATCCAGAACGCCTCTGTCTACACCGACCTCACCCGCAACCGGATCTCGGTACCTCCGTCGATCTACCACGCCGTACCGTACGGCGCATCGCTGCACGACCACGCGGAGGTGCTTGGTGCTCCCGGCCTGCCGGCGGCGTTCCGGCTCGACCACGACACCCTTTGGCCGGTCGATTCTCCACAACTGGTGACGGACAACCATTCATCGATCACCATGATGAACCGGCAGAAGTGGCTGTCACATCCGCGCGGGCCGAACTTGTACCAGCTCAACTAGCCTGCCCGACCGGCTCGTGGGCCTCCGCCCAGTTCCGCTGGGCGCCGGCCCCGGCCGCTGCCGGAGCTGCCCGCCGCGCGGCCGGCACAAGACGCCCGTCGGTGGCTTTGGGCTGCGGCAGCGCAGCCGGGCCTCCGCAGCCGCCAGGCATCGACGCGGCTGCGCTGATTGCTCTGTCATTCGAGCCGGTAGCCGAGGCCAGTCTCGCCGCTGTCCTGCCCGTACCTGAACTCCGCCCAGGCCGTCCACCCCGCTTACCGGCTGAGTCTCGGCCGGTTGCGCGAGATGGGCGTCCTGATCGGGGTGTACGAACCGCACAAGCCAAGGCCGGGTGGTGGGGCTGACCGCTTCCGCTGGGGGGAGGCGTTGGGGTTGATCACGCCCCAGCTGTCCAGACGGATGTGATCCTCGCAGCTGATGTCGGCCGGAGCCCGTCCTGTCGGCGCCGTGTGATCCGCTGGACGGCGCTTGCTGGCCGCCGTGCGGGCGGCCGTCGAACACACCCTCGCGCACCACAGGAACTGGCGCAGCATCACCAAGCTCCGTCTGTCTGCGCGTTACGCGACCAGGCTTCTGCACGCCTCTCGTGCTGACCAACACCGAAGTTGCCGGATGGCAGACGATCGTGAACGCGGACAACCGCCCTTGGCTAGCACGAGCAGAAGATCAACGGCTCACACTTAGGCGTTTAACCTCCGCCCGTGGGCAGCTCAACGAGCTGACCACGGGCGGAGGTTAAACGCCAAGCTTAGACGAGTTCGAGGGACCCAGCTGAAAGGCCGTCGAAGAACTCCGGTTGCTATCTCTACGTTTGGGACCCCGGGTGTAGCTGTACTCTGGTGCCACAACTAGCACCGGGTCTCAAGCCTGGAGGCTGCGGAGGTCTGGACCACGGCGTGCCGCATGGCCCCGGGTAGCCGTCCCGTTTCCCGGCGTGACGCCGACGATGCTGACTTTGTGCTGACTTGCTGACCTCGAAATGCCCCTGACCTGCAACGATGCCTTGCTATACCTCTTCGGCTTCCATTGGCACCGGGTTTGGGGCAACGTTGCTGGTGTAGCGGGTTGGCCAGCATCTATGCAGCTCAGAGGTGGTGCAGAGCGGATTGGCGCACGTGCATGTGTCGCCACCTGTCACCACCTCTGGCAGGGTGCATGCTGACTCAACGCTGACTTTGCTAACGCTTCGTCAGCTAAATTTGATGATGTGTCACTTCGATGGGCCGTGTGCCTTGAATCGGGGAGCGCGCAGCTTCGGAGGCCCCGAGCGGTTGAGCGGGCTCGATTTTTACAGTTGACCCCGATGTAAACGTCTTCCCTGAGAATGTCGTCTGAGGCGCGATGGCTGAGGGCGACGTGCTGGGGTGGCGCAATAGAAGCGTCGTGCTTGCGGAGGGGCTTGCATGCTCATCTCGATCGAGGTCCCCGCTCTCGATGAGGGTGGCGGCAGCGATTAGTGGATGGCGGGCACCGTTGGGCGACGAGGCTGGATACTGCTGAACTTGCAGGTGGTCTGCGGCGGTCTCCGAGGTGACATTGCCGACCGGATCCTCCTCGCATCGACGTCATTGACGCTGATCCCAG
>NZ_JBEZJZ010000075.1:0-40902 GCF_040651455.1 Streptomyces sp. NPDC048483 | reverse complement strand
CCACAAGCGCCGCCCCCGCCGTCCACCCGTAGATCTTTCGACTTCGAGATTTCGAGAAGAGATTCACAGACCATGGCGAACTACACCGCCGCTGACGTCAAGAAGCTCCGCGAGCTCACCGGCGCCGGCATGATGGACTGCAAGAAGGCCCTGGACGAGGCCGAGGGCAACGTCGACAAGGCCGTCGAGGCGCTGCGTATCAAGGGCCAGAAGGGCGTCGCCAAGCGCGAGGGCCGCTCCGCCGAGAACGGCGCCGTGGTCTCCCTGATCGCCGGCGACAACGCCTCCGGCGTCATCGTCGAGCTGAAGTGCGAGACGGACTTCGTCGCCAAGGGTGAGAAGTTCCAGGACGTCGCCAACACGATCGCCGAGCACGTCGCCAAGACCTCCCCGGCCGACCTCGAGGCCCTGCTCGCCTCCGAGATCGAGGCCGGCAAGACCGTCCAGGCGTTCGTCGACGAGGCCAACGCCACCCTGGGCGAGAAGATCGTCCTGGACCGCTTCGCGCAGTTCTCCGACGGCTATGTGTCGGCGTACATGCACCGCACCATGCCCGACCTGCCCCCGCAGATCGGTGTCCTTGTCGAGCTCGACAAGGAGAACGCCGAGGTCGCCAAGGGTGTCGCGCAGCACATCGCCGCGTTCGCCCCGAAGTACCTCTCCAAGGACGACGTCCCGGCCGAGGTCGTCGAGGCCGAGCGCCGCGTCGCCGAGGAGACCACCCGCGCCGAGGGCAAGCCCGAGGCCGCCCTGCCGAAGATCGTCGAGGGGCGCATCAACGGCTTCTTCAAGGACGCGACGCTGCTCGGTCAGCCGTACGCGCTCGACAACAAGAAGTCCGTCGAGAAGGTCCTCCAGGAGGCCGGTGTCACCCTGAAGCGCTTCTCGCGCATCAAGGTCGGCATCTGAGCCTGCCACGAAGGCAGCGAATGACCTGCGACCCCGCTAGGGTCGTACGCAGTCGGCCGCTCAACGGCCGGCCGCAGATGTGACGAGGAGGCCATTGCCGCACAGGGATCTGGACCAGACCCACGGCAATGGCCTTCTTCGTATGTGCACGAGGAGAGCTCAATGAATCACGGTGCCGACGGCGCGGACACAGACAAGGCCGACCACGGCGGCAGGCGACGGTTTTTGCTGAAGCTGTCCGGCGAGGCATTCGCAGGCGGCGGCGGACTGGGTGTCGACCCCGATGTGGTGCACGCCATGGCCCGCGAGATCGCCGCCGTGGTGCGCGACGGCTATGAGATCGCCATCGTGATCGGCGGCGGCAACTTCTTCCGCGGCGCCGAACTCCAGCAGCGCGGTATGGACCGGGCCCGCTCCGACTACATGGGCATGCTCGGCACGGTCATGAACTGTCTGGCCCTCCAGGACTTCCTGGAGAAGGAGGGCATCGACTCCCGCGTCCAGACCGCCATCACCATGGGCCAGGTCGCGGAGCCGTACATTCCACTGCGCGCGGTGCGCCATCTGGAGAAGGGCCGCGTCGTCATCTTCGGCGCCGGTATGGGCATGCCGTACTTCTCCACCGACACCACCGCCGCCCAGCGGGCCCTGGAGATCGACGCCGAGGCCATGCTGATGGGCAAGAACGGCGTGGACGGCGTCTACGACTCCGACCCCAAGAAGAACCCCGACGCGGTCAAGTTCGATGCGCTCGAATACGGCGAGGTCATCACCCGCGAGCTGAAGGTCGCCGATGCCACCGCCATCACCCTGTGCCGCGACAACAAGCTCCCGATCCTCGTCTTCGAGCTGCTCGCCGAGGGCAATATCGCGCGCGCGGTGAAGGGTGAGAAGATCGGCACGCTCGTCAGCGATCAGGGCACCCGGGCCTGACGGCCCCAACTGCCGAGACTCCGTACGGGCTTCACCCGTAGGGGCGGCAACTCCCGGCCGTGGGAAGACCTCGGTACGGGGATGGACAACAGCCTGCCGGTCGGACACCGTGCAGGAGAAGACGCGCGGCAGGGGCGAGGCTCTGCTTCTTACCGAAAAGACCAGGAGCAAGTGGTGATCGAAGAGATCCTCCTCGAGGCCGAGGAGAAGATGGAGAAGGCCGTCGTGGTCGCCAAGGAGGACTTCGCCGCGATCCGCACCGGTCGTGCGCACCCGGCGATGTTCAACAAGATCGTGGCGGACTACTACGGCGCCATGACCCCCATCAACCAGCTGGCGTCGTTCTCGGTTCCCGAGCCGCGGATGGCCGTGGTGACCCCGTTCGACAAGAGCGCGCTGCGCAACATCGAGCAGGCGATCCGCGACTCCGACCTCGGCGTCAACCCGAGCAACGACGGCAACATCATCCGAGTGACGTTCCCGGAGCTGACCGAGGAGCGCCGCAAGGAGTACATCAAGGTCGCCAAGGCCAAGGGCGAGGACGCGAAGATCTCGATCCGCAGCGTGCGCCGCAAGGCCAAGGAGACCCTCGACAAGCTCGTCAAGGACAAGGAGTCCGGCGAGGACGAGGTGCGCCGCGCCGAGAAGGAGCTCGACGACACCACCGCGAAGTACGTCGCGCAGGTGGACGAGCTGCTCAAGCACAAGGAATCCGAGCTCCTCGAGGTCTGATGAACGAGTCATCCTGGGGGACCCCGCCCGGCGCCGCTCACCGGTGGCCGCCCGACCAGGGAACGGCCCCCACGCTCCGTGGGGCGGCGCCCCCCGCCCCGGCGGGTCCCGTGCACGACGGGGGCAACCCGGCGCAGACTCGGCCCATGCCCATCGTGCCCGAGCCAGGCGGACACCAGGACGACCACTGGGATCACCGGGACGACCGGGGGGCTGCTCGGCTGAGCGGCCCCCTGTTCCGCGACGAAGAGCCGCAGGAGCCCATGCCCACTGCTTTCCCCGGTTCCCCCGAGCCCGGCGGCTCGCGGGGTCCAGAGAGGTCGAAGAAGAAGAGCGCGGGGCGCAATCTGCGTGCCGCGATAGGAGTCGGCGTCGGCCTCGGCGCGATCATCCTCGCGTCGCTCTTCGTCTACAAGCCCGTTTTCGTCGGCGTCATTGCGATCGCCGTCGTCGTGGGCCTGTGGGAACTGACCTCGCGGCTGTCGGAGCGCAAGGACATCCGGGTGCCGCTGGTGCCGCTCGCGGTCGGCGGCACCGCCATGGTGGTCGCCGGGTACGTACGGGGCGCCGAAGGCGCGTGGGTGGCGATGGCGCTCACCGCACTGGCCGTACTGGTCTGGCGGATGACCGAGGCGCCCGAGAACTATCTGCGGGACGTCACGGCCGGTGTCTTCGCGGCGTTCTACGTGCCGTTCCTGGCGACCTTCGTGGCCCTGATGCTCGCCGCCGAGGCCGACGGGCCGCAGCGGGTGCTGACCTTCTTGCTGCTGACGGTCGTCAGCGACACCGGGGCGTACGCGGTCGGCTGGCGCTTCGGCAAGCGCAAGCTGGCGCCGCGCATCAGCCCGGGAAAGACCCGCGAGGGCCTGCTCGGCGCGCTGCTGTTCTCGATGGTCGCCGGCGCGCTGTGCATGGAGTTCCTGATCAGGAACGGTGCCTGGTGGCAGGGCCTGCTGCTCGGCCTCGCGGTCGCGGCCAGTGCCACCCTCGGCGACCTGGGCGAATCCATGATCAAGCGCGATCTCGGCATCAAGGACATGGGCACCCTGCTGCCCGGCCACGGCGGCATCATGGACCGCCTCGACTCCCTGCTGCCGACCGCCCCGGTGGTGTGGCTGCTGTTCGTGGTCTTCGTGGGAGCAGGCTGAACCGGTATCGGTCCGCCGGGCCGCTCCGGGCGTTTCCCGCGCGCGGGGCGATACGGACTCCGCTCGCGTGATCCCCGTCCGGTTTCGTCGCGTTGTCCCTGCGTACGCGGGGGTTCCAGGGCTCTGAGGGGTCTGCCGCAGTGCGTGGCAGACCCCTCTTCGCGCGTCTGCGACACTGGAGGAACCATGCCTGCACCCGGAGAACTCACTTTCGTCGCGCCGCGCGGAGCCAAGAAGCCCCCGCGCCACCTTGCCGATCTCAGCCCTGTCGAGCGCCGTGAAGCGGTGGCCGCGATCGGCGAGAAGCCCTTTCGCGCCAAGCAGCTTTCGCAGCACTACTTCGCCCGCTACGCGCACGACCCGGCGCAGTGGACCGACATCCCGGCGGCGGCGCGCGAGAAGCTGGCGACGGAGCTGCTGCCGGACCTGATGAACGTCGTCCGGCACATCTCGTGCGACGACGACACCACCCGCAAGACCCTGTGGAAGCTGCACGACGGCACGCTCGTCGAGTCCGTCCTGATGCGCTATCCGGACCGGGTCACCATGTGCATCTCCTCGCAGGCCGGCTGCGGGATGAACTGCCCGTTCTGCGCCACCGGCCAGGCCGGGCTGGACCGTAATCTCTCCACCGCCGAGATCGTGCACCAGATCGTCGACGGGATGCGGGCACTGCGGGACGGCGAGGTTCCCGGCGGCCCGGCAAGGCTGTCCAACATCGTCTTCATGGGGATGGGCGAGCCGCTCGCCAACTACAAGCGCGTGGTCGGCGCCATCCGGCGGCTGACCGACCCGGAGCCGGACGGCCTGGGGCTGTCCCAGCGCGGCATCACCGTCTCCACGGTCGGCCTCGTCCCGGCGATGGTGCGGTTCGCGGACGAGGGCTTCAAATGCCGGCTCGCGGTGTCGCTGCATGCGCCGGACGACGAGCTGCGCGACACCCTCGTCCCCGTCAACACGCGCTGGAAGGTGCGCGAGGTGCTGGACGCGGCGTGGGAGTACGCCGAGAGGTCCGGCCGCCGCATCTCCATCGAGTACGCGCTGATCCGTGACATCAACGACCAGGCGTGGCGTGGTGACCTGCTGGGACGGCTGCTGAAGGGCAAGCGGGTCCATGTGAACCTCATCCCGCTGAATCCGACGCCCGGGTCGAAGTGGACCGCCTCGCGGCCCGAGGACGAGCGGGCGTTCGTGCGGGCCATCGAGGCGCACGGCGTGCCGGTGACCGTCCGGGACACCCGCGGCCAGGAGATCGACGGCGCCTGCGGGCAGCTCGCGGCCTCGGAACGCTGACCGCTCGCTGGTACTGTGTGATCGAACAAATGCACATTCCGACAGGGGAGCGCCACAGCGCTGAGAGTGCGGAAGCGTCGTAGAGCTACGGTGCCCGCAGACCCTTGAACCTCGCCCGGGTCATTCCGGGTAGGAAGTTCGGTCATCACTCATGCTGTTGCGCCCTGCCCGGGTCCGCTCGCCGCACGTCACCGACGTCGAAGACCGCGGACACCGGGCGGGGCCGCGTCTCTTCCTGGCCAGCCAGGAGGAAATCAGTGAGCATCACCAGCAGGATCACCGCGACAGCGCTCGCCGCCGCGGTCGGCATGACCGCTCTCGCTGCTTGCGGCAGCTCGGGCGGGGGCGACAGCGCCGACGCCAAGACCGTCACGCTGGTCAGTCATGATTCGTTCTTCGCCTCCAAGTCAGTACTTGCCGCCTTCGAGAAGGAGAGCGGTTACAAGATCAAGGTGCTCCCGGGCGGGGATGCCGGAAAGGCCGTCAACCAGGCGATTCTGTCCAAGGGCAACCCGCAGGGCGATGTGTTCTTCGGCATCGACAACACCCTGCTCTCGCGCGGCCTGAAGGCAGACCTCTTCAGCCCGTACAAGGCCAAGGGGCTGGACGGAGTGCCTGCCGGTCTGCAGCTCGACAAGGGCAGGCACCGTGTCACCCCGCTCGACTACGGCGACATCTGCGTCAATTACGACCGCGCCTACTTCGCCCAGCACAAGATCGCCCCGCCGAAGACCTTCGACGACCTGATCAAGCCCGCATACAAGGGGCTGCTCGTCACGGAGAATTCCGCGACCTCCTCTCCCGGACTCGCCTTCCAGCTCGGCACCATCGCCAAGTACGGCGAGACCGGCTGGCAGGGCTACTGGAAGAAGCTCAAGGCCAACGGCGTCGAGGTCGTCGACGGCTGGAACCAGGCCTACAACGAGCGGTTCTCGGGCTCCGCGGCCGGCAAGCGCAAGGGCGACAAGCCGCTGGTGGTCTCCTACGCCTCCAGTCCGATCGCCGAGGTCAAGAAGCCGGAGCCCCGCCAGGCGCCGACCGGCGTCGCGACCGGCACCTGCTTCCGCCAGATCGAATTCGGCGGTCTGCTCAAGGGCGCGAAGAACGAGAAGGGCGGCAAGGCGCTGCTGGACTTCCTGCTGAGCAAGAAGTTCCAGGAGGACATGCCGCTGCAGATGTACGTCAACCCGGCTCTCAAGGACGCCAAGGTGCCGGCGCTGTTCACCAAGTACGGCGCGACGATCGACAAGCCGGGGACGCTGGCCCCGGAGACGATCACCAAGAACCGCGAACAGTGGATCAAGCAGTGGTCCTCGCTCGTTCTGAAGTAACCCGCGCCCTGCGCACCAGGCCTTCGCGGCGGACGGCGGTGCGGCTCGGCCTGATGGCCCTGCCGCTCGCCTTCTTCGCGCTGTTCTTCGCGTATCCGGTCGTGGCGATCGTGGGGCGGGGCCTGAAGGACGGCGGGCGCTGGCAGCCCGGCCGGATCGGTGCGGTGCTGGGCGATCCCGACGTCCTGCATGTGCTGTGGTTCACCGTCTGGCAGGCGGCGGCCTCGACCGCACTGACGCTGCTGATCGCCCTGCCCGGCGCGTATGTCTTTGCGCGTTTCGACTTCCCCGGCAAACAGCTGCTGCGGGCGGTCGTGATGGTGCCGTTCGTGCTGCCGACCGTCGTGGTCGGCTCGGCATTCCTGGCGCTGGTCGGGCGGGGCGGGCTGCTGGACGACCTGTGGGGTGTCCGTCTGGACACGTCGGTGTGGGCGATTTTGCTGGCCCACGTCTTCTTCAACTACGCCGTGGTCGTACGGACCGTCGGCGGCCTCTGGGGACAGCTCGATCCGCGGCAGGAAGAGGCGGCGCGGGTGCTGGGCGCCGGACGGTTCGCCGCCTGGCGCAGGGTGACGCTGCCCGCGCTCGGTCCGGCCGTCGCCGCCGCCGCGCTGATGGTCTTCCTGTTCACCTTCACCTCCTTCGGAATCGTGCAGATTCTGGGCGGGCCGACCTTCTCGACCCTGGAGGTCGAGATCTACCGGCAGACCGCGGACTACCTCGACCTGCCGACGGCCGCCGTCCTCACCCTGCTCCAATTCGTGGCGGTGCTGGGAATCCTGGCGCTGCACGCCTGGACCGTGCGCCGGCGGGAATCCACCCTGCGGCTCGTGGACTCCTCCGCGACCGCCCGTCGGCCGCACGGCCGCGGCCAGTGGGCACTGCTGTGGGGCACGCTGGCCGTCATCGCCGTTCTGCTCGTCGTACCTCTTCTGGTGCTGGTGGAGAGGTCCTTCGCCGGTCCGGACGGCTACGGAGGGATCTTCTACACCTCGCTCGGCTCCGCAGCGTCCGCCGACAGCACCTTCGCCGTCGCGCCCCTCGACGCCTTGTGGAACTCCCTCTCCTACGGCGCCGCGGCGACGGTGATCGCGCTGGTGGTGGGCGGGCTGGCGGCAACCGCCCTGACCTTCGCCCCCGCCCGGCCTCGCCCGGGCGGCACGAGCCCCCGGGCCGGGCGGCTCGTCCGCGGCTTCGACGCCCTCTTGATGCTGCCGCTCGGGGTCTCCGCGGTGACCGTCGGCTTCGGCTTCCTGATCACTCTCGACAGGCCACCGCTGGATCTGCGCTCCTCGTGGTGGCTGGTGCCCCTCGCCCAGGCGCTGGTGGGTGTGCCGTTCGTGGTCCGGACGATGCTGCCCGTCCTGCGGGCCGTCGACGGAAGGCTGCGGGAGGCGGCCGCCATGCTGGGCGCCTCGCCATGGCGGGTGTGGCGCGAGGTGGATCTGCCGATGGTGCGGCGGGCCCTGCTGATCGCGGCCGGGTTCGCCTTCGCCGTATCCCTCGGTGAATTCGGTGCGACGGTCTTCATCGCGCGGCCGGACCATCCGACTCTGCCGGTGGCCGTGGCGCGGCTGCTGGGACGCGCCGGGGAGCTCAACTACGGGCAGGCGATGGCCCTGTCGACCGTCTTGATGGTGGTGTGCGCCGGCGCCCTGCTGGCCCTGGAGCGCATCCGTACCGACCAGTCCGGGGAGTTCTAGATGACGGCACAGGCCGGGAGCACGGCGCGGCAGTTGCTGCGGCTGGGCGGGGTGACCGTCCGCTTCGGCACGCCCGGCGGGCGGCCCGCGCTCGACGCGGTGGATCTGGAGGTCGCCGCGCAGGAAATCGTGTGTGTGCTGGGCCCGAGCGGCAGCGGCAAATCCACGCTCCTGCGAGTGGTGGCCGGGCTCCAACAGGCCGATGCGGGACGGGTGTTGCTGGAGGGCCGCAACCAGACGGGGGTGCCGACGCACCGGCGCGGCGTCGGGCTGATGTTCCAGGACCATCAGCTCTTCCCGCAGCGCGATGTGGCGGGCAATGTCGCCTTTGGGCTGCGGATGCGACGCGCCTCGCGCGCCGACCAGGAGCGTACGGTCACCGAACTGCTGGACCTCGTCGGGCTGCCGGGTGCGCAGCGGCGTGCCATCGCTTCGCTGTCCGGCGGCGAGCAGCAGCGCGTCGCCCTGGCCCGCGCGCTCGCCCCGCGGCCCCGGCTGCTGATGCTGGACGAGCCGCTCGGCCAGCTCGACCGCGGGCTGCGCGAGCGCCTGGTCGTCGAACTCCGTCGGCTCTTCCGGGAGTTGGGCACAACGGTGCTTGCCGTCACGCACGACCAGGGCGAGGCCTTCGCGCTGGCCGACCGGGTCGTGGTGATGCAGGACGGACGGATCGCCCAGACGGGCACCCCTCTGGAGGTCTGGCAGCGGCCCGCCACCGAGTTCGTCGCCCGCTTCCTTGGTTTCGACAATGTGGTCGAGGCGACGGTGCAGGGCGAGGTCGCCGTCACCCCGTGGGGCAAGGTGCCGGTCCCTGAAGGCACCGCGGACGGGCCGTGCCGTCTGCTCGTGCGCCCCGCGGGAGTGCGGCTGACATCTGCCCAGGAGGGCTTGCCCTGCACAGTCGCCGCGCGTACGTTCCGCGGAACCCATGTCGCGCTGCTGCTCCAGCCGGCCGCCGGGCCACAGGTGGAGGCGGCCTGCGCGCTGCAGAACGCTCCGGAGACCGGAGAAGGAGTGGGCATCGCCTTCGCCGCGCAGGACGTCGTGGTCCTGGACGCCGCGACGGGATGACCACGTGAGACATCGCTGCCGGCCCCGGCAGGCAGCGCGTCCTCCACGTACTCGGCCAGGCCGCGGGATTTGGGCCTCTGTGCGCGTGGACGAGAGTCGCCACACGGTGCATGGCAGGAAAGTACCGTGGAACGTCGATCCAGACACTGGGCGGGGCGCCGGCCGCCGACGAGGCGTGCCCCATGACGAGAGAGACACCACAGGCGCCACCGGCACCACAGGGAGCAGACACGACAGCGCAGACGAACGGGCAGCTGCCCGGCTACGTGTGGTCCGCCGTACGCGACGCGCCCACGCGCGAACTCTTCCCCGGCATCCGCCCGCGGCCGCTGTGGAGCGGTGAGAGCGGCGCGAAGGCGCAGGTGCTGGAGTTGGATCCGCACACGTGCTGGGAGGGCATCGACGTCCACGAACCGGGGCCGGAAGAGGTCTTCGTGGTCTCCGGCGTCTTCAACGACGGCGAACGCGACCATCCCGCGGGCGCGTTCCTCCATGCCCCCGCCGGCTCGTCGCACATCCCGCAGACGACGACGGGCTGCACGCTGTTCGTCTTCCACCCCGAGGGCTGAAACGCCGTCGGCGGTAACTGGCGCCGGGACGGGCGCTGATGGGGCGGCCGCGCGGCGGGGCAACCCCTTGCCGGGGACGCATCCGCGTGCGGTGGCCGAGCGGCCGATAGCCGTGCTCAGCGGCCCGGATGTCGCGCATGCGAGGGGAGAAGGGGCAGGCCCGGGTCGGTGAGGAGCGGGACCGGGACCGGGACCGTTCGTACCGTTCGTATCAGGAGCCGGCGCGGTTGTCGGCCAGGGGGTGAGTGGACTGCTCGGCGGGCCCGTCGCCGCCTCCGGGCGACGACGGTGGCAGGCCGTCGCCCGACGCGGAGCCGTGGTCGCCCGGCGTCCCGGCCGGCGCGTTCGTGCTGTCGGCCGTCGCGGGCATGGCCTCCGGTTCCGGCTCTCCGCACCAGGCCACCGCGACGGCCCCGGCCACGGCCACCATAAAGCCAAGGACCGCGACCCAGGCGAAGCCCGGGCGGGAGGAGTCCCCCAGCCACATCACCCCGAGGATGCCCGGCACCACGGTTTCGCCCACGACCAGAGCAGCCGTGGCGCCGTTCACCGAGCCGATCTGCAGGGCGACGGTGTGCAGATACATCCCGCCGATGCCCGCGACGAGGATCGCGTACAGAGCGGGGTCACCGAGGAGGGACGGCAGATGGAAGGGATCGACACCGTTCAGGACACGTACACCGACGCCGAGCGCGCCGAAGCCCAGGCCGGAGAGCAGGCCGGCGAGGATCGCGGCCCGCCCGCCCAGCAGGCGCACGATCAGGGTGCCGCCGCCGATGATCGCGACGGACGTGGCCAGCAGCCACCAGTGGCCGGCGATCGGTGTGTGGCCGCCGCCTTCCGGCCCGGCGGCCGTGGCGAGCAGCACCAGCGCCGAACAGACCACGGCGATGGAGATCCATTCCGGCCGGGTGAGCCGGATACCGAGGAGCTTGATGCTCAGCACGGCGGTGATCACGAGGTTGGCGCTGATCACCGTCTGGGAAAGGAACAGCGGCAGCAGCCGGGCGGCCAGCGCGCCGAGCCCGAACCCTATGAAGTCCAGCACCGTGCCGACCATGAATTCCCAGGTCACGGCGGCTTTGGCAGTGGAGGACAGGCTGGGGCCGCCGTGCTGGGTGACACCGGTGGTGGAGGCGGCTGCCGCCTCCCGGCGGGCGGATTTGCGCGAACCCACCGCCTGCAGGACCGAACCCGTGCCGTAGCAGGCCGATGCCGCTACGGCCGTCAGAAGGCCGATGATCACCAAGAGCTCCGTTCGCGCACTGCCTGCATTACCTGTTCATTACCTGGCTTGGCAGACGCGCATTTCCGTGCGGCAGTTGCCTCCGATGGGCAAACAGATTTCGGGACCGGCAGGGGACCAGGACGACGGGGCACTGACCGGCCCGGTCGGAGCCCCGCCGGTCAGGAATCCGCCTCGGCCGCGAGACGGGCCAGCGCGTCGGGGACCTCGTCCACCGAATCGACCAGCGCGATCCTGGCCGCCATGACACGGTCCGCCGCGAGAGCCTGGAGCAGTGGCCAGGCAGGGAGCTTCTGGGTCCAGTGCTCGCGGTTCACCAGCACCATCGGGGTCGGCTCGCCGCGCGATTCGTAGTAGTTGGGGGTCGCGTTGTCGAAGATTTCCTGCACCGTCCCGGCGGCGCCCGGAAGGAACACCACGCCCGCGTTGGAGCGCGCCAGCAGGCCGTCCTCGCGTACCGCGTTGACGAAGTACTTCGCGACATGGGAGGCGAAGGCGTTGGGCGGCTCGTGACCGTAGAACCAGGTGGGCATGCCGACAGAGGAATTGCCGCCGGGCCGGCTCCGGCGGACCTCGAACGCGACCCGCGCCCAGTCCGTGACGGAGGGGGTGAAGTGCGGTGCCTTGGCCAGGATCTCCAGCGCCGAGTCGAGCATGGTGTCCTCGAAGGGTGCGGCGTACGCCCCGAGGTTCGCCGCCTCCATCGCGCCGGGGCCGCCGCCGGTTGCGACGGTCATGCCGTCGCGGGCCAGCCGGCGGGCGAGCCGGGCGGCGCCCGCATAGGCCGCGGATCCGCGCTCCATGGCGTGGCCGCCCATGACGCCCACCACCCGCGCGCCGGCGAGATGTTCGTCCAGGGCGTCGGAGACGGCGTCGTCGTGGATGCTGCGCAGCATCGAGGCGAAGATGTCGCCGTCCGTCCTGGTCTCCTGGTACCAGTGGTAGGTGCGGGCGTCGGGGGTGGCTTCGTATCCGGCGTCGGCCAGCCCCTCGAAGAGCTCGTCCGGTCCGTACAGGCTGCCGCGGTAGGGATCGAACGGCAGGTCCGGTATGGGCGGGAAGACCAGGGCGCCGCCGGCCCGCACCTTGGCAGCGGCGTCGGGCTCCATGGCGCAGCCGAGGAACACGGACTCGGTGGTGTCGGTGCTGA
Source organism: Streptomyces sp. NPDC048483 (assembly GCF_040651455.1). NCBI lineage: Bacteria > Bacillati > Actinomycetota > Actinomycetes > Kitasatosporales > Streptomycetaceae > Streptomyces > Streptomyces sp. NPDC048483. Next base: position 28,817 of record NZ_JBEZJZ010000075.1, on the reverse strand, counting down.
GCAGCGCAAACGTACGGTCCGTCAGGTCGACCGACTGGATGCGGTGCCCGGCGAGACGGCCCGAGGCGACGGCGCGGTCGAATTCCGCGAGGGACTCGATCTCGTGGTCGCTGTCGTGGGCGCGGCGGGATGCTGGGGGCTCTGAATTCGGCTGCACGCCCGCCATGTTAGGTCCGCAGTACTTCCACCAGCGGCCCGAGGTGGCCGTCCTCGGCCGCCGCATCGAGTGCGGTACGCAGGGCGCCGTCGTATGTCGGGCGAGCCTTCTTCTGAATGTCGCGCCCCTCGTCCGTGATCACGCTGTAGACACCGCGCCGGTCTTTCGGGCACAGGTCCCGGCGGGTGAGCCCGGACGATTCGAGGCGGGAGGCCAGCCGGCTCACGGAACTCTGATTGAGGCCGATGAGGTCGGCGAGCTCCTGCATGCGCAGCTCGCCGTCCTCTGCCTCGGCGAGCCGGGCCAGCGCGCGGTACTCCGAGAGTCCGATGCTGTGGTGTTGCTGGAGTGCCTTGGCCAGCTCCTGCTCCACGCGCGTGTGCAGTGCGCCGAACCGGTCCCAGTGCTCCGCGTCCATCGTCTTCTGCTTTCCTCCGCCTTTTCCGCTGGGCTCTTGACATCAGCGTACATGCACCTGAAACTTATGTATGCGCATGCAAGAGATGTGTGTACATGGAACGGCGGGGGAGTGTTGTGTCGATGAGTGGTGTTGCAGAGGCCCATGGCGCGCGGGAGATCGAGCGGATCGCCACCACGCCGGACTGGTACGAGCCGTACCGGATCTCGCAGGCGATCAAGGCGGGTGGCCTGATCCACGTCTCGGGGCAGGCGGGAATCGATGAGTACGGGCGTACCGTCGCGGACGACTTCCTCATACAGGGGCGACAGGCGTTCGCGAACGTCGCACGGGTTCTTGCCGAGGCGGGTGCCTCGCTCGCCGATGTGGTGAAGGTGGGCATCTTCGTCACGGACATGGCCGCCGACCTGGAACACGTCATCACCTTGCGGGGCGAGTTCCTGTCCGAGCCCTATCCGGCCGACACGTTGCTGGAGGTGTCGTCGCTGGCCCGGCCGGACTGGCGAATAGAGGTGGAAGCCACCGCCCTGGCCCGCTGAGAGGGTGCGCCCCGGCTCGTGCCGCCGCCCGCCCTGTGGGGCGCGGCGGGAGTCACCCCGCTCCTCAGCGCAGCAGAGGAAGCGTGGCCATTTCCGCAACGGCGAAGGTCAGCGGGCCGATCACGATCACCAGGGACGTGGCGCGCAGAGCGGCGGCGTGGCGGAGAGCGGAGGCGGGCGCGCCGAGGCGGCGCAGGGCGGCCGTGGTGCGGGCGCGGGCCGAGCGGGATTCCAGTGCGGCGGTGAGCGCGCTGGCGGTGACGCAGGCGAGGACGACGGCCGCACCGATGGCGGTGAGCGGCCCGAAGGGACGGGAGGGAGTGGCTTCGTACACCTTGACCGCCGCGTAGGTGGCGGAGGCGACCGCGCACAGTACGCCGAGCGAGCGTCCGAGGCGGCGTGACTCCCCTTCGAGTACGCGCCCGGAGAGCAGCCGCAGCGCGCCGGGGCGTCCCGCGCACAGGACGCGGCCGCACAGGTGGACCAGACCGGGGCCGGCCAGGATGAGGCCGACGGTGGACAGTGCCCAGCCGCCCAGTACGCCCGGGGGGCTGCCGACCAGTCGGCCGGGGAGCGGCAGCTGCCCGGCGGAGGCGGCGGTACCGCGGCTGGCGTAGGCCTCGATCGCCAGGCCCGCTGCCGTAAGGGCCATGCCCCAGGGGAGGCCGGAGGGGTTGGCCGCCTTGGTGGGGGCCTCGGGGTCCGGGGAGATGTCGGCGCTGCGCGGGCGCAAGGACACGGCGGTCGCGGCGGCGGCGGTCAGCGGCACGACCGACAGCAGCATCAGGGCGCCGGCAAGCGGAACGGGGTGGCCTGTGCCCAGTAGGTCGGCGTCGATGCCGAGGGCGTCGACGGTGGCCGGGGCGCCGACGAGGTCGCCGCGCAGGCGGAGGAAGACGAGCAGGGAGAGGAGGACGCCGAGGAGACACGAGAGCGCGGTGGAGGCCGTGGCGAGCAGGGCCAGCCGGAGGGGGCCGAGGCCGGCGGCAGCCATGCCCCGGTGGAGTCGGGCGGCCGGGTCCGTACGGGCCACCGAGGCTGCGAGCTGAGCGGTGGCGGCGAGCGGGGCCGCACACCACAGCAGGCGTACCAGTGATTCGTCGGCCGTGGCGGGGTGCCCGGCGGCGTGGCCGACGGTGGAGAGCAGCAGGAAGCCGGTGCAGGACGCTGCGGCGGCGACGAAGAGGCGGCGCAGCAGAACGAGGGGGTGAGAGCCGCGGGCTAGACGGAGAGCGAGCACGCTGCCCTGCTTTCCGCGTCGGGGGAACCATTGGCCGAGGCCGAGGTGCCCGTGCGGCGGCCGTCGAGGAGGGCGATGGTCCGGTCGGCGAGCACGGCGACATCGGGGTCGTGGGTCGCCAGGACCACGGTGATCTGGTGCGAGCGGGCAGCGGCGGTGAGGGTGCGCAGCACCTGGGTGCCGTCGGCCTGGTGCAGCGGGGCGGTCGGCTCGTCGGCGAACAGGACCTGGGGTTCGGCGGCGAGGGCGCGGGCGATGGCGATGCGCTGCCGCTGGGACTGGTCGAGCCGGGCGGGGCGGCGGCGGGCGCACATGCCGACGTCGAGGCGGTCGAGCCACTCCATGGCGGTGTGCCTGGCGGAGCGGTTGCCGGTGCCGCGCAGCAGGAGCGGGAGGGCGGCGTTCTCCCAGGCGGTCAGTTCGGGGACGAGCTGGGGTTCGGTGTCGATCCAGCCGAACCGGTCCAGGCGCAGCCGTTCGCGGCTGGGGGAGGAGAGGGTGTGTACGGGGGCGCTGTTGAACCAGACCTCGCCCTCGGCCGGGGCGAGATGACCCGAGAGGCATTTGAGGAGCGTGGTCTTGCCGCTGCCGCGCGGGCCGGTGACGGCGAGGATCTCGCCCTCGCGGACGCCGAGGGAGACGCCGGTGAGAGCCGGGGTGCTGCCGTGCGTGTGGTGCAGGCCGCGGGCCCAGAGCACGTCGTTGTCAGGTGGGGCCACCATCTGCGCACCTCTTGCTTGTTCGCGTCCGTTCGTTCCCCCAACCGGGTGAACGACCTTGGAGGATATCGGTCACTGGCACGGTAAGTACTGGTGGCCCCCGGTATTCGGCGCTGGGCACGGACAACGGCCCAGATTCACTCGTATAGCTGAAAATGAGTGAATCTGAGCCGTTGGATTTTCAGTTGTGCGCTACTCATATCAACGCATCAGGAGGTGACGCGATGATCGAGCGGGGTGATCAGAGCTTGGTCCAGGCCTCGGTGAGGACGCCGCGCAGGATCTGCTCGATCTCGTCGAAGACCGCCTGGTCGGCGATCAGCGGCGGGGCGAGCTGGATGACCGGGTCGCCACGGTCGTCGGCGCGGCAGTAGAGGCCGGCGTCGTACAGCGCCTTGGAGAGGAAGCCGTACAGGACGCGCTCGGTCTCCTCGTCGGAGAAGGACTCCTTGGTGACCTTGTCCTTGACGAGCTCGATGCCGTAGAAGAAGCCGTTGCCGCGGACGTCGCCGACGATCGGCAGGTCGTGCAGCTTCTCCAGGGTGCTCTTGAAGGCGCCTTCGTTGTCGAGGACGTGCTTGTTGAGGCCCTCGCGCTCGAAGATGTCGAGGTTGGCGACACCGACGGCCGCGGAGACCGGGTGGCCACCGAAGGTGTAGCCGTGCAGGAAGGTGTTGTCGCCCTTGTAGAACGGCTCGGCCAGGCGGTCGGAGACGATGCAGGCGCCGATCGGGGAGTAACCCGAGGTCATGCCCTTGGCGCAGGTGATCATGTCCGGGATGTAGCCGAACTTGTCACAGGCGAACGTCGTGCCCAGGCGGCCGAAGGCGCAGATGGTCTCGTCGGAGACGAGCAGCACGTCGTACTGGTCACAGATCTCGCGGACCCGCTGGAAGTAGCCGGGCGGCGGCGGGAAGCAGCCACCGGCGTTCTGGACGGGCTCGAGGAAGACCGCGGCGACGGTCTCGGGGCCCTCGAAGAGGATCTGCTGCTCGATCTGGTCGGCGGCCCAGCGGCCGAAGGCCTCGGGGTCGTCGCCGTGGATCGGGGCGCGGTAGATGTTGGTGTTCGGCACCTTGTGCGCGCCGGGGACCAGCGGCTCGAAGGGGGCCTTCAGGGCCGGCAGACCGGTGATGGACAGGGCGCCCTGCGGGGTGCCGTGGTAGGCCACCGCGCGGGATATCACCTTGTGCTTCATCGGCTTGCCGGTGAGCTTGAAGTACTGCTTGGCCAGCTTCCAGGCGGTCTCGACGGCCTCGCCGCCACCGGTGGTGAAGAAGACCTTGTTGAGGTCGCCGGGGGCCTCGTTGGCCAGGCGCTCGGCGAGCTCGACGGCCTTGGGGTGGGCGTAGGACCAGATGGGGAAGAAGGCCAGTTCCTGCGCCTGCTTGTAGGCGGTCTCGGCGAGCTCGACCCGGCCGTGGCCGGCGTTGACCACAAAGAGGCCGGCGAGGCCGTCGATGTAGCGCTTGCCCTTGTCGTCGTAGATGTTGGTGCCTTCACCGCGCACGATCGTGGGCACGGGGGCATTCTCGTACGACGACATGCGGGTGAAGTGCATCCACAGGTGGTCGTATGCCGTCTTGGAGAGGTCGCGGCTCATTGCTATCTCGTTCCCCAGGTGTAGGTCTGCTTCCGGAGCTTGAGGTACACGAAGCTCTCGGTGGTCCGGACGCCGGGAAGCGTGCGGATCCGCTTGTTGATCATTTCCAGCAGGTGATCGTCGTCCTCGCAGACGATCTCGATGAGGAGATCGAAGGAGCCTGCAGTCATGACGACGTACTCGACTTCTTCCATGGTCGTCAGGGCGTCGGCCACGGGATCGAGGTCACCCTCGACGTTGATGCCGACCATTGCCTGTCGACGGAAACCGACCGTGAGGGGGTCGGTGACCGCGACGATCTGCATCACGCCTTGGTCGAGCAGTTTCTGTACGCGCTGGCGCACGGCCGCCTCGGACAGGCCTACGGCCTTGCCGATCGCGGCGTACGGACGGCGCCCGTCCTCCTGGAGCTGCTCGATGATCGCCAGGGAGACGGAGTCGATCGACGGAGTGCCGTTTCTGTCACGAGTGGCCACGTCCTTCACTGTGCACCAGCCTCGTCAGTCGCGCAACCCCAAACCGATGAAATCAGTTGTGGAGTGATCTAAATTTCACTGATTTCGTTGTTAGGGGGTGGCGGGTGTGTTGAAAACGTCGGTTCCATGGCTAGGGTGGTGTCAAACCACCGGACATCTGACTGAAGGGGGCGCCACAGTGAGCACCGCACTGCGTCGTCTGCGCAACTACATCGACGGGGAGTTCCGGGACGCAGCCGACGGCCGGACCACGGAGGTGGTCAACCCGGCGACGGGTGAGGCGTACGCCACCGCCCCTCTCTCGGGAGCCACCGACGTGGACGCGGCCATGGCCGCCGCCGAGGCAGCCTTCCCCGCCTGGCGTGACCTGATCCCGGCCGAGCGCCAGAAGGTACTGCTCAAGGTCGCCGACCGTTTCGAGGAGCGGGCGGAGGAGCTGATCGCCGCCGAGTCCGAGAACTGCGGCAAGCCGGTCGCCCTCGTACGCTCCGAGGAAATCCCGCCGATGGTGGACCAGATCCGCTTCTTCGCGGGCGCCGCCCGGATGCTCGAGGGCCGCTCGGCCGGCGAGTACATGGACGGCTTCACCTCCATCATCCGCCGCGAGCCGGTCGGCGTCTGCGCCCAGGTCGCGCCGTGGAACTACCCGATGATGATGGCCGTCTGGAAGTTCGCCCCGGCGCTTGCCGCGGGCAACACCGTCGTCATCAAGCCGTCCGACACCACCCCCGCCTCGACGGTGCTGATCGCCGACATCATCGGCAGCGTGCTGGACGAGATGGGCCACTCCCGCGGCGTCTTCAACGTCATCTGCGGCGACCGTGAGACCGGCCGTCTGATGGTCGAGCACCACGTCCCGGCGATGGCCTCCATCACCGGTTCGGTGCGCGCCGGCATGCAGGTCGCCGAGTCCGCCTCCAAGGACCTCAAGCGGGTCCACCTGGAGCTGGGCGGCAAGGCGCCGGTCGTCGTCTTCGAGGACACCGACATCGCCAAGGCCGTCGAGGACATCTCCGTCGCCGGATACTTCAACGCCGGCCAGGACTGTACGGCCGCGACCCGGGTGCTCGTCCAGGAGTCCATCCACGACGAGTTCGTCGCCGCGCTGGCCAAGGCCGCGTCGGAGACCAAGACCGGCGCCGTCGACGACGAGGACGTGCTCTTCGGCCCGCTGAACAACGCCAACCAGCTCAAGCAGGTCAAGGGCTTCATCGAGCGGCTGCCCGCGCACGCCAAGATCGAGGCGGGCGGCGAGCAGGTCGGCGAGAAGGGCTACTTCTTCGCCCCGACCGTCGTCTCCGGCCTCAAGCAGGACGACGAGATCGTCCAGCAGGAGGTCTTCGGCCCGGTCATCACCGTCCAGTCCTTCACCGACGAGAAGCAGGCGCTGCAGTGGGCCAACGACGTCGAGTACGCGCTCGCGTCCTCGGTGTGGACCAAGGACCATGCCCGCGCCATGCGGATGTCCAAGAGCCTCGACTTCGGCTGTGTGTGGATCAACACCCACATCCCGCTGGTCGCCGAGATGCCGCACGGCGGATTCAAGAAGTCCGGGTACGGCAAGGACCTTTCGGCCTACGGCTTCGACGACTACACCCGCATCAAGCACGTGATGACCTCGCTGGACGGCTGAGCCGCCCGGCCGGCCCGCCGACCGGGGCCTGACCGGCCCGGCCCGGGGGACCCCCACCGTCGAGCGGCACGGAACGCTCGACACACCGTCGCGGGCGGAGGCCCGGCAATGGACGCTCTGTCTCTTGCCGCCTCCGCCCGCGGCACGTGAGAGTGCTCGCCATGGCTGATCTTTCGCGGCGTGTGCTGCTCCGGGGTGTGGGCGGAATCGGTGTGACGGGGGCGCTGGCCGCCATGACCGGATGCGGGGTGCCGCCCGCGTACGTCAAGGCGGCGGACCGTGCGAGCCCCGACCGCTCCGCACAGGACCGCAGCGTGGTCTTCGCCAACTGGCCGCTGTACATCGACGTCGATGATCACGACAAACAGCGCCGGCCCACGCTGGACGCCTTCCGGCGCCGCACCGGGATCTCCGTCACGTACACCGAGGAGATCAACGACAACGACGAGTTCTTCGGGAAGATCAGCCCCGCGCTGATGAACCACCAGAGCACCGGCCGCGACCTGATCGTCATCAGCGACTGGATGTGCGCCCGGTTCGTCCGGCTGGGCTGGGTCCAGGAGATGGACCGCGCCGCCCAGCCGCAGGTCGCCCGGCACCTCGATCCGCTGCTGCGCACCCCGCACTTCGACCCGGGCCGCAAGCACTCCGTGCCCTGGCAGTCCGGGATCACCGGCATCGCCTACAACCGCAAGAAGCTCGGCCGGGAGATCCAGCACACCTCCGACCTGTGGAAGGACGATCTGCGCGGCCGGGTCACCCTGCTGTCCGGGCTCGACGAGGCGTTCGCCCTGCTGATGCAGGGGGACGGGGTCGACATCACCCGCTGGACCGCCGACGACTTCCACCGCATGATCGACCGGATACGCGGCCTCGTCGGCAAGGGCCACATCCGGCGCTTCACCGGCAACGACTACATCAAGGACCTCGACTCCGGCGATGTGCTCGCCGCGCAGGCCTACTCCGGCGATGTGATCCAGCTCCAGGCGGACAACCCGGACATCGAGTTCGTCGTCCCGCAGGAGGGCGCCGAGCTGTGGGCGGAGAGCCTGATGATCCCCAATCTCGCGGACCACAAGCGCAACGCCGAGCGGCTGATCGACTACTACTACCGGCCGGAGGTCGCCGCCGACCTCGCCGCCTGGGTCAACTATGTGTGCCCCGTCCCGGCCGCGCGCGACATCCTCGCCTCCTCCAAGGACAAGGAACGCGCCGCGCTCGCCGAGGACCCGCTGATCTTCCCCGACGACGGGATGCGCAAGCGGCTGGCCATCGCCCGCGACATCACCCCCAAGGAGCGGACGGAATTCGCCAAGGAGTGGAACGCGATCGTGGGGCTGTAGGGCCGGGGAGGGGCGCCGTCGGGGGTGTCGCCGGGTGCACATCTCTGCGTGATCATGCGTCAACTGCCGTGCCAGACTTGCCGTTCATGGCATTCATGACATTCAAGAGGTTCCTGCCCTCCAAGTCCTCGGCGTCCTCGGCGTCCTCGGCGTCCTCGGCCTCTTCGGTCTCCCCGGCGTCCGCGGCTGCCTCCGTGTCCCCTGCGAACGGGATATCGCCCGCCGTCACCCTCGGCCTGTTCGCCGCCTGGGCGCTGCACGACGCGGAGGAGGTGGCGTTCGGGCCGCGGTGGATCCGGGAGAACGTGCCGGTTCTGCGCAAGCGGTTCCCGCAGGTGCCGGAGCCGGTCTGGCGGTTCATGGAGAGCGTCGACGAGCGGGAGTTCCGGGCCGCGGTGGGGGCGATGGCAGTCATCGTGGCCGCCGCATCGGTGCGTGGACACCGTACGGGCGGCCGGTCCGCGTTCTTCCAGGGCGCCCTGAACGGCTTCGGGCTGCACGGTGTCATGCATCTCGCCCAGGCGGCGGCCGCCCACGGCTACACGCCGGGCTCCGCCACCTCGCCCGTCGTCGTCATCCCGTTCACCCTGTGGGCGCGCGGGCGCCTGCGGCGGGCCGGGCTGCTCGAGCCGATGTCCGTACGGGGAGTGGTGGGCGGTGTGGCCGTGGCGGGGGCGGCCACGGTGGTCTCGCACGCGGTGGCGCGCAAGGTGACCGGCCGCGGGCGGCGGAGCGGGCTGCACGGCGCCCGGGGCTGAGTGCCGCTCCGGGCGCGGTCGGCGGCGGACGCAGCCGTCCTCGTGCCATGCCCTGGTCAGGGGGCCGGCTGCGGCGATCGTATGCTCCGCGTATGAGTCGCATGGCAGGTCCCGGATGAGGGCCGCGGTCAGCCGCTGGGAGGCGGGGATCTGTCGGTCGCGGGTGCTTGAGGAACCCGACGGTGCGCGGCTGGAGGCGGCGCTGGCCGAACTGGACGGTGAGGTCTGCACAGAGCTTTCGGTCGAGCGGTGGGAGGAGGGCGGTGGCGCTCTGACGGTCAGCGGCGGGCCCGGGGTCTTTCTGGTGACCGGTGAACGCGACGACGGCACGCTGTTCCAGCTGTGCCGGGCGCGGGAGGCCGCCGCCGGTGACGGGCAGGGGCGGCGGGTGCGTCCGGAGGAGCTGCGCCCGAAGGAGCTGGGCGCGCGGTGCCTGGACGGTGACCTCAACGGCCCGCTGGAGGAGCCGATCTGGCTGGTGTGCGGCGGCCAGGGCGCGTACTTCCCCGCGGAGGAGCTGGTCGACGGCGTGGCCGCGCGGTGGGCGGTACGGGAGTTCGTCGCGGGCCTTCCCGGTGGGCTGGGGGCGCCCTGGCGGGTGGCGTGAGGGGCGGAAACCGGCGGTCGGCGTGCGCAGTTCACGCCATGCTCCGGCCGAGCGCCATGTTCCGGCCGCGCGCCCTCGTGGCGGGCGTACGGGCACGGCGGTGGCCGGTACGGCCCGCCGGGAACCCGTAAACCGCCCGCCCGTCCTCCCCGCCCTCCCCGTCCGAGCCGCTAGCCGCGCCAGGACTGCGTGTACGCGTCGATCTCCGCCGCCAGCCTCGCCTTGGCGGGGGCGTCCATGAAGGAGGCCGTGACGGCGTTCTTGGCGAGGGCCGCGAGACCGGGGGCGTCCAGCTCCAACAGGCGGGCGGCGACGCCGTATTCGGTGTTCAGGTCGGTGCCGAACATCGGCGGGTCGTCGCTGTTGACGGTGACCAGGACGCCCGCGTCGACCATCTCCTTGATCGGGTGCTCCTCCAGGGTGCGCACCGCGCGGGTGGCGATGTTGGAGGTCGGGCAGACCTCCAACGGGATGCGGTGCTCGGCGAGATGGGCCAGCAGCGCGGGGTCCTGGGTGGCGCTGGTGCCGTGGCCGATGCGCTCGGCGCGGAGGTCGTTGAGCGCGTCCCAGATGGTGCCGGGGCCCGTCGTCTCGCCGGCGTGCGGTACGGAGTGCAGGCCGGCCGCGATCGCGCGGTCGAAGTACGGCTTGAACTGCGGGCGCGGGACGCCGATTTCGGGGCCGCCGAGCCCGAACGAGACCAGGCCCTCGGGCTGCAGATCGCAGGCGATCCGGGCGGTCTCCTCCGCGGCCTCCAGACCGGCCTCGCCGGGAATGTCGAAGCACCAGCGCAGGACCACGCCCAGCTCGGACTCCGCGGACTTGCGGGCGTCCTCGATGGCCTCGACGAAGGCGGCGTCGGGGATGCCCCGGCTGGTCGAGCTGAAGGGGGTGACGGTCAGCTCGGCGTAGCGGATGTTCTGGCGCGCCATGTCGCGGGCGACCTCGTACGTCAGCAGCCGGACGTCCTCTCCGTCGCGGATCAGGTCCACGACGGAGAGGTAGACCTCGATGAAGTGCGCGAAATCGCGGAAGGTGAAGTAGTCGGCGAGCGCCTCGGGGTCGGTGGGGACGGCGGAGTCCGGGTGCCGGGCGGCCAGTGCGGAGACGATCCGCGGCGAGGCCGAGCCGACGTGGTGGACGTGCAGCTCCGCCTTGGGCAGGCCCGCGATGAAGGCATCGAGATCGGACAACGGATCCTCCTGGTCGTGTGGTGGGGCGGGGGTGCGGGACGGCCCGGTCACGGCCCGGTCACGGCCTGTTCATCGTAGGCGCGGCCCAAGAGGCGGCCGGGTGCGGGTCCTAACATGGCCGACAGACACAGGTCAGGGGAGCGCGATGAGTGACGGGCGGCGGCCGGGCAGTGGTGACGCCGGGCGGGGGCCGTGTGCGGCACGGGGCCCGTACGACGTCCCCGTGCCCCCACCCGCCCCCAATTCCGCCAACCGCCCCCACTACCTCACCCACCCCGCCTACGCTCCCCACCCCGGGCACCCCGGCCACGGGGCACAGCCCGGCCACCCGCCCCGCCCCGCTCCCAGGTCCCCGCTGGCCCACCCCGTCTGGGTTCCCGCACGCCCCGGCAACGGCTTCGGCACCGCGGCCCTCGTCGTCGGCATCGTGGGTGTGCTGCTCGCGGTCGGCATCGTCCCCGGCATCCTCCTCGGCGTCCTGGCGATCGTCTTCGGAGCCGTCGGGCGGTCCCGCCGGGCCAGGGGCCGGGCGAGCAACGGCGGGACGGCGCTGGCCGGGATGGTGCTGGGCGGAGTGGCGCTGACGATCAGCGCCCTGATGGTCGCCCTCGTGGCGATCGGACGCTGACACGGGAGAGCACGGACAGAGGAGACCCGGGTACCGGACACACCCGGCCACCGGACACCCGGCACCACGGCCACCGGCTGCCGCCCCCGCCCGGCAGCGCAGCCGGCCACCCCGTGCCGGGCCCGCCGCCCTGCTAGCCCTCCTCCCCCAACCGCTGCCGCGCCTCCATCAGCGCGAACCCCAGGAGATTCAGCCCCCGCCACCGCGCCGGATCCGCGGCCCGCTCGTCGTCCGAGGCCAGCCCGATGCCCCAGACCCGGTCCATCGGGCTGGCCTCGACCAGTACCCGCGCATGCGTACCGAGCAGAAACGCGCGCAGCGCGGCGTCCTGGCCGAATTTGTGCAGGTTGCCCTCGACCACCAGGTCGAAGCGGTGCCGCTGCCAGACCGCTTCGTCGAAGCCGCGGACCTTGCGGCCGGCGTCCTTGGCCTGCTTGGGGTGGCTCGCGGATATCGCGTGCCGCTCCGCCTCCGCGTCGGCGAACAGGCGGGCCTTGCCGGCCATCATCCAGTGCTCCGCGGTGGCGTAGGTGACGCCGTCGACCGTGAAGGGGGAGGGCCACCACTGACTGAAGCAGCTCGCGCCGATGCTGCCGTCGCGCTGTGGCCGGTGCCCCCAGAAATAGACGTATTTGACACGCTTCCCCCGGGCGGTCACCGCGGTGAGTTCCTCGACCGAGCGCGGCCCGTCCGCCGCGCGCCGGGCCGTGCTCTGTGTGTCGGTCCCCGCGTTGTTGTGCATCATGCCGGGATTCTGTCAGCGGGCACCGACAACGTGTCGGGGACTCAGCCGTGAAAATCGCAGAATTCGTTGCGTAACCAAAAGGCAACAACGGAATCCCTTGTTGAGGGTCATTCATTCTGTCAAGATCGGCCATCGATTCCGGAAATGGCTACGCCGAGCGAGGCCGCTGAGCGGCCTTGGCGTACGGCGGAGGAGAGCACCATGGATCACCGTTTCGATGTCACCGAGCGATTCGCCGAGGGCGCACAATTCATCGCGGGGAGTCTCCGCAGCGGCACATCGGGCCGCACCCAGGCGGTGGTGGACCCGGCGACCGGCGAGCAGGTGTACTCCTACGAACTCGCAGGTACGGCGGATGTCGACGCCGCCGTCGAGGCCGCCGCGCGGGCCTTCCCCGAGTGGGGCGGCGCCACCCCGGGTGAGCGTTCCGACGCCCTGCACGGCTTCGCCGCCGCGCTCGCCGAGGACGCCGCCGATCTCGCCTTCGCAGAATCCCTGAACTGCGGAAAGCCGATCAAGCTCAGCAATGAGTTCGACGTGCCCGGTTCGATCGACAACGCCGCGTTCTTCGCCGGTGCCGCACGCCATCTGGAGGGCAAGGCGGCCGGTGAATACAGCGCCGACCACACCTCCGTCATCCGCCGGGAACCCATCGGGGTCGTCGGTTCCATCGCACCCTGGAACTATCCGCTCCAGATGGCCGCCTGGAAGGTGCTGCCGGCCGTCGCCGCGGGCAACACGATCGTCCTGAAGCCCGCCGAGATCACCCCGCTCACCTCGCTGCTGTTCGCGCAGGCCGCGCAGCGGGCGGGGCTGCCCGACGGCGTGATCAACATCGTCTCCGGCGCGGGCCGGGACGCCGGCGAGCACCTGGTGGGCCACCCGGCCGTCGCCATGACCTCCTTCACCGGCTCGACCGGCGTCGGCAAGCGCGTCGCCGAGATCGCCACCGGGACGGTCAAGCGCCTCCACCTCGAGCTGGGCGGCAAGGCCCCGTTCGTGGTCTTCGACGACGCGGATCTGGAGGCCGCCGTCCACGGGGCCGTGGCCGGATCGCTGATCAACACCGGCCAGGACTGCACCGCCGCCACCCGCGCCTACGTCCAGCGTCCCCTCTACGACGCGTTCGTCAGCGGCGTCGCCGACCTGATGGCGACCGTACGGCTGGGCGACCCCTTCGACCCGTCCACCGACCTCGGCCCGCTGATCTCGCACACCCAGCGCGACCGGGTGGCCGGCTTCGTCGACCGGGCGCGCGGTTACGCCACCGTGGTCACCGGCGGCGAGGTCCCCGGCGGTGAGCTGGCCAGGGGCGCGTACTACCGGCCCACCCTGATCGTCGGTGCCACGCAGGACAGCGAGATCGTGCAGTCCGAGATCTTCGGCCCGGTGCTGGTCGTACTGCCCTTCGACAGCGACGACGAGGGCATCGCGCTGGCCAACGACACCCCCTACGGGCTGGCGGCGTCCGCCTGGAGCCGGGACGTCTACCGCACCGGCCGCGCCACCCGCGAGATCAACGCCGGCTGTGTCTGGGTCAACGACCACATCCCGATCATCAGCGAGATGCCGCACGGCGGCGCCAAGGCGTCCGGCTTCGGCAAGGACATGTCGGCCTACTCCTTCGAGGAGTACACCCAGGTCAAGCACGTCATGTACGACAACACCGCGGTCGCCAGGAAGGACTGGCACCGCACGGTCTTCGGGGACCGCCCGTAACGGATGCCCCCGCCGCGCCCCGTACGGACGCCCCGCCGGCCCCGTACGGGACACCCACCGGGTCTGCCCCCAACAGGCCCCATGAGCATCGCCCCCCCGCGACACCGTCACCACCGGCCGAGCGCCGGGCACAACCCTGAAAGGGCACCGCGCATGGAGCATCACGAGCAGCCCGAACCCTTCTCCGCGGTCGAACTGGCCGCCGTGCGCCGCAGTATGACCAACGGCCGTCTCGCCATGACCCGCCGCTCGCTGCTGCGCGCGACCGGCGCCATGGCGGCCGCGACGGGGGGTCTGGGGGCGCTGGCCGGCTGCGGCATCCCGCCCGCGAGCCGTACGGACGCCGGCTCGAGCACGGACCACTCGGCGAAGGAGAAGCGCCTCACCTTCTCCAACTGGACCGAGTACATCGACGTCACCGACGACGGCAAGCACCGGCCGACGCTGGACGCCTTCACCAAGCGCACCGGCATAGCCGTCAAGTACACCGAGGACATCAACGACAACGACGAGTTCTTCGGCAAGGTCCAGGCGCAGCTGGCCAACGGGCAGGACACCGGCCGGGATCTGATCGTGCTCACCGACTGGATGTGCGCGCGGATGATCTCCCTCGGCTGGATCGAGAAGCTGGACCCCGCCAACCTGCCGCACGCCTACGCCAACCTCTCGCCCCAGTTCCGCAACCCCGCCTGGGACCCGGGCCGCGCGCACTCCTACACCTGGCAGGGCATCCCCGCGCTCATCGCGTACAACAAGAAGGCCACCGGCGGACGCAAGGTCGACTCGATCGGCCAGCTGCTGGAGGACCCCAAGCTCAAGGGCCGGGTCGGCTTCCTCACCGAGATGCGGGACAGCGTCGGGCTGACCCTGCTGGACATGGGCAAGAAGCCCGAGGACGTCACCGCGGACGACTTCGACGCGGCCATCGCCCGGCTCCAGAAGGGCGTCGACAGCAAGCAGATCCGCCGCTTCACCGGCAACGACTACACCACCGACCTGGACAAGGGCGACCTCGCGGCGTGTGTGGCCTGGGCGGGCGACGTCGTCCAGCTGCAGAGCGACAACCCGGACATCGAGTTCGCCGTCCCCAAGGCCGGCTGCATGACGTCCACGGACAACCTGATGGTGCCGAACAAGGCACGTCACAAGGCCAATGCCGAACGGCTCATCGACTACTTCTACGAGCCGAAAGTGGCGGCGAAGCTCGCGGCGTACATCAACTACGTCTGCCCCGTGGAGGGCGTACGCGAGGAACTCGCCAAGATCGACAAGGACGCGGCGCGCAACCCGCTGATCATTCCGGACGAGGAGATGGCCGAGAGGTCCCACTCCTTCCGCGCCCTGAACGCCAAGGAGAACAAGGCGTTCAGCGAGAAGTTCTCCCAGCTCACCGGCGCCTGACCGGGCCGCAGCCACCCTCCTCACGAGCCGTTTCGCCCTCCGACCCACGGGACGACCCACATGACCAAGACCGAGACCCCCCAGAGCAGCGGCGGTGACGTCCGCCTCACCGGCATCAGCAAAACCTACGGCTCCTTCACCGCCGTCCATCCGCTCGACCTGACCGTCCCCGCCGGCTCCTTCTTCGCGCTGCTCGGCGCCTCGGGCTGCGGCAAGACCACCACGCTGCGGATGATCGCCGGGCTGGAGGACCCCACCACCGGGACGGTCGAGCTCTCCGGCCAGGACGTCACCGTCCTGCCGCCCTACAAGCGGCAGGTCAACACCGTCTTCCAGAATTACGCGCTCTTCCCGCACCTGGACATCTACGAGAACGTCGCCTTCGGGCTGCGCCGCCGCGGCATCAAGTCCGTCAAGAAGCAGGTCGAGGAGATGCTCGACCTCGTCCAGCTCGGCCCGATGGCGCGCCGCAAGCCGCAGCAGCTCTCCGGCGGCCAGCAGCAGCGCGTCGCCCTCGCCCGCGCGCTGATCAACCACCCCCAGGTACTGCTCCTCGACGAGCCGCTGGGCGCCCTCGACCTCAAGCTGCGCCGCCAGATGCAGCTGGAGCTCAAGCGCATCCAGACCGAGGTCGGCATCACCTTCGTGCACGTCACCCACGACCAGGAGGAGGCCATGACGATGGCCGACACCGTGGCCGTGATGAACGGCGGCCGGGTCGAACAGCTCGGTGACCCCGCCGACCTCTACGAGAACCCTGCCACCACCTTCGTCGCCAACTTCCTGGGCACCTCCAACCTCATCGAGGCCGAGGTCGTCGAGGCCGGCGGGGAGGACCTCCTCCTCAAGGCCGCCGACGCCAAGCTGCGGCTGCCCGCCGCCCGGTGCAGCGCCTCGGCCGGTACGGGCGAGAAGGTGCTGGCCGGCGTACGGCCCGAGAAGATGGCCCTGGCGCACGCCGACGACGCCGGGTCCGTCGCCGACGGCCACAACCGCCTGTCCGGCCGCATCAAGGACGCCGGCTTCATCGGCGTCTCCACCCAGTACGTCATCGAGGCGCCCGGCCTGGGCGAACTCGCCGTCTACGAGCAGAACATCGCGCGCGACGGCCGCCTCGTACCGGGCGCCGAGGTCGTCGTGCACTGGAACCCGGCGCACACCTTCGGGCTGGACGCCACCCAGGACATCGCCGCCGGAGCGGACCTCGACGAGGAGGCCGCATGAGCGAGCGCAGTGAGCGAATCATGAAAAGGTGCGCGCCGAGCGCGTGCGAGGCCGAGCGAAGCGAGGTGTCGGCATGAGCACGACCGAGGCCCCCGCCGCGCCCCCCGAAGAGAGCGCCACCGAGCCGCTGCGGCTCCGCAAGACGCCCACCCGCAAGCGGCTGGTCCCCTACTGGCTGCTGCTGCCCGGCATGCTGTGGCTGATCGTCTTCTTCGCCGCGCCGCTCGTCTACCAGGCGTCGACGTCAATCCAGACCGGCTCCCTCGAAGAGGGCTTCAAGGTCACCTGGCACTTCGCCACCTACTGGGACGCGCTCGGCGAGTACTGGCCGCAGTTCGTCCGCTCCGTGGGCTTCGCCGCCGTCGCCACCCTGCTCTGCCTGGTGCTCGGCTACCCGCTCGCCTACCTCATCGCCTTCAAGGCCGGACGCTGGCGCAATCTCGTGATGATCCTGGTCATCGCGCCGTTCTTCACCAGCTTCCTGATCCGCACCCTGGCCTGGAAGACGATCCTGGCGGACGGCGGACCGGTCGTCGGCGCCCTCAACTCGCTGCACCTCCTGGACCTCACCAGCGCCCTGGGCATCACCGAAGGACACCGGGTGCTGGCCACCCCGCTCGCGGTGGTCTGCGGTCTGACGTACAACTTCCTGCCGTTCATGATCCTGCCGCTCTACACCTCGCTGGAGCGCATCGACCCCCGGCTCCACGAGGCGGCCGGCGACCTCTACGCCCGCCCGGCCACCACCTTCCGCCGGGTGACCTTCCCGCTGTCGATGCCCGGCGTCGTCGCGGGCACCCTGCTCACCTTCATCCCGGCCGCCGGTGACTACATCAACGCCGAACTGCTGGGCTCCACCGACCAGAAGATGATCGGCAACGTCATCCAGTCGCAGTTCCTGCGGGTCCTGGACTATCCGACCGCCGCCGCCCTCTCCTTCATCCTCATGGCGGCCATCCTCGCCATGGTCACCATCTACATCCGCAAGTCGGGGACGGAGGACCTGGTCTGATGGCCGTACCGGAAAGCACCGCCGCCCGCACCCCCCGCAAGGGCCTGCGCTGGCTGCGCCGCAACATCATCACGATCGTGGGCCTGGGCACGCTGGCCTACCTGATCCTGCCCAACATCGTGGTGATGGTCTTCTCCTTCAACAAGCCCAACGGCCGCTTCAACTACCAGTGGCAGCGCTTCTCCACGGATGGCTGGACCGATCCGTGCGGCGTCGCCGACCTGTGCGGCTCGCTCGGGCTGAGCCTGCAGATAGCGATCTGGGCCACCGTCGGCGCGACCGTCCTGGGCACGATGATCTCGTTCGCGCTGGCGCGCTACCGCTTCCGGGCCCGCGCCGGCGTCAACACCCTGATCTTCCTGCCGATGGCCATGCCCGAGGTCGTCATGGCCGCCTCGCTGGCCACCCTGTTCCTCAACATGGGCATCGACTTCGGCTTCTGGACGATCCTGATCGCGCACATCATGTTCTGCCTGAGTTTCGTGGTCACCGCCGTCAAGGCCCGTGTGATGAGCATGGACCCGCGCCTGGAACAGGCCGCCCAGGACCTCTACGCCTCACCGCTGCAGACGTTCCTGCGCGTCACGCTCCCGATCGCCGCCCCCGGTATCGCCGCCGGCGCCCTGCTCTCCTTCGCCCTCTCCTTCGACGACTTCATCATCACCAACTTCAATGCCGGCTCCACCGTGACCTTTCCCATGTTCGTCTGGGGATCGGCGCAGCGGGGCACGCCCGTTCAGATCAATGTCATCGGTACGGCGATGTTCCTGGTCGCCGTGCTGTGCGTCCTGGTCGGCCAGCTGGCCGGGAACCGCCGTAAACGCAGTAAGAGGAGCTGAGAACCATGGCACGAGCTGCCATGACCCCGTCCCCCGTCCATGCGCTCGCCGACGCCGAGCCCACCCCGTTCTGGCTGGCCGACCCCGCCCGCCCGGCGGCCGAGCCCGCCCTCGTCGGCGACGAGACCTGCGATCTGCTGGTCGTCGGCGGCGGCTACTCGGGCCTGTGGACCGCGCTGATCGCCAAAGAGCGCGACCCCCAGCGCGATGTCGTCCTGATCGAGGGCGCCGAGATCGGCTGGGCCGCCTCCGGGCGCAACGGCGGCTTCTGCGCGGCCTCCCTCACCCACGGCCTCGGCAACGGCCTGGCCCGCTGGCCCGGCGAGCTCGCCAAGCTCGAGGAGCTCGGCATCCAGAACCTCGACGCCATCGAGCACGCCGTCGCCCGCTACAACATCGACTGCGACTTCGAACGGACCGGCGAGATCGACATCGCCACCGAGCCGTACCAGGTCGCCGAGCTCAAGGAGGCCGCCGAGGACGCAGCCGAGCTGGGCCTTACCCGCCACCGCTTCCTCGACCAGGACGCACTGCGCGCCGAGGTCGACTCGCCGACCTTCCGGGCCGGCCTGTGGGACCGCGACGGCGTCGCCATGCTCAACCCGGCCAAGCTCGCCTGGGGCCTGAAGCAGGCCTGCCTCGGCTTCGGCGTCCGCATCTACGAGCGCACCCGCGCCACCGGCCTGGCCTCCGAAGGCATGGGCATGGCCGTCCGTACCCCCTACGGCCGGATCTTCGCCCGCCATGTCGCGCTCGGCACCAACGCCTTCCCGTCGCTGGTCAAGCGCGTCCGCCCGTACATCGTCCCGGTCTACGACCACGCGCTGATGACCGAGCCGCTCTCCGACGAGCAGCTCGCCGCCATCGGCTGGAAGAACCGCCAGGGCCTCTCCGACTCCAACAACCACTTCCACTACTTCCGCATCACCGCCGACAACCGCATCCTGTGGGGCGGCTACGACATCGTCTACCGCTACGGAGGCGGCGTACGGGCCGAGTTCGACCACCACCCGGCCACCTACGAGAAGCTCGCCCGGCACTTCTTCCGCTGCTTCCCGCAGCTGGAGGGCCTGCGCTTCACGCACACCTGGGGCGGTGCCATCGACACCTGCTCCCGTTTCTCGGCCTTCTTCGGCACCGCGCACGCGGGCCGGGTCGCCTACGCCGCGGGCTACACCGGCCTGGGCGTGGGCGCCACCCGCTTCGGCGCCGAGGTGATGCTCGACCTGCTCGCGGGCGAGCGCACCGAGCGCACCGAACTGGAGATGGTCCGCAGCAAGCCCCTGCCCTTCCCGCCGGAGCCGCTGCGCTGGGCCGGTATCGGCCTCACCCAGTGGTCGATGACCCGCGCCGATACGCACGGCGGGCGGCGCAATCTGTGGCTGAAGGCCATGGACAAGGTGGGCCTCGGCTTCGACAGCTGACGTGCAACGGGGGGCGGGCGACAAGAAGTTGCGCACCCCCCTTGCGCTGCGAACGCGCAGCCGACCGCCCCTGGGACGCGGGACGCAGTGATCGTCAACTGCCCCCGGCCGTACGTCCCCTCCGTGTGAGGGGGTGTACGGCGTTACCGATCCTCCCGGCGCACACCGCCATCCGCCCACCGGCTGCACACGGCCCACCACACCCCCAGCAGCACCCCGGCCAGACACCAGCCGCCGATCACATCCAGCGGCCAGTGGTACCCCCGGCGCACCAGCCCGATGCCGACGCCGGCATTGAGCAGCGCGACGCCGGCCACCAGGACGACGGCGGTCCGGCGGCCCGTCCGCCTCCGTACCCGGATCAGCAGCAGCGCGGCCACGCCGTACGCGACCGCCGCCGTGGCTCCGTGCCCCGACGGATAGAAGCCGTCGTGCGCACCGCCCGCCATCTGCGGCGGCCCCGGCCGCGCGAACCACAGCTTGAGCGGGACGACCAGTGCGGGCACCGCGGCCAGGGTGAGCGCGGCGGCGAGCGGCGGCAGCCACCAGCGCGCCGGACCGGTGAATTCCGGATCCCGCCGCCCGCACCGCCCGCGCCGGGCGGCCCACACGACCCACAGGGCCCACCCCACCACGGCCATCAGCACCGGCAGCGCGACGACCGTATTGCCGAGATCGGCGAAGAACTCCGCAAGCCCCGCGGGAATCGCACCGCCGACAACGGCCCGCCCCACCCGCTCGTCCACCGTACGCAGCGGCCCATGACCGGCCACCTGCCAACTGATCACGGCAAAGAGCAGCAGGGCAGCGGCCGTACGGAGGGAGAAAAGGGGCGGCCGCCTCGGAACAGGGGGGGTGGTTCCGGGGCGGCCGCGATGACCGGTGTCCCGCGCGCCCCGGGGGGTATGGGGCGGGCGGGCATCCGATCGGTGAGGATTCCCGGAGCCCCGCAGAGCGGAGGTTCCGGTGGTGTGCGCGAGGGCACGGCCTGATCGGAGCCGGGGAAGCGCCGACCGGGCGTCGCCCGCAGTCCCCTGCGGGCGGGGTGTTTCTCTCATCTGCCGAAAACCGTACGGCAACGGAAGCGCACCCGACAGACGCATCACCCCGCCGCCATTGCCCCCGCACATCTTCTTCACGCCCTGTCTGCGGTCCCCGCGCAAGCACCGCCGAATACCCGAATACGGACCGCTCGCATCCGCAAAAACGGGCGTGGCCCGGGGTCACGGCCGATGCCGCGCCCCGGGCCACGCCGGGATCATTCTGCCGTCGCCGCTCAGAGCTTGGCGAACGCCGCCTCGAGGATGTCCAGCCCCTCGTTGAGCAGGTTCTCGCCGATCACCAGCGGCGGCAGGAAGCGCAGCACGTTGCCGTACGTGCCGGTCGTCAGGACCAGCAGGCCCTCCTGGTGGCAGGCCTTGGCGAGCGCGCCGGTGGCCTCCGGGTTCGGGTCCTTGGAACCGGACTTGACCAGCTCGATCGCGATCATCGCGCCACGGCCGCGGACCTCGCCGACGATGTCGTACTTCTCCTGCATGGCGTTCAGGCGGGCCTTCATGACCGCCTCGATGTGCTTCGCCCTGCCGTTGAGGTCCTGCGCGCGCATCGTCTCGATGGAGCCGAGCGCGGCGGCGCAGGCCACCGGGTTACCGCCGTAGGTGCCGCCCAGGCCGCCCGCGTGCGCGGCGTCCATGATCTCGGCGCGGCCGGTGACGGCGGCCAGCGGCAGACCGCCGGCAATACCCTTCGCCGTCGTGATCAGGTCGGGCACGATGCCCTCGTCGTCACACGCGAACCACTGGCCCGTACGGCAGAAGCCGGACTGGATCTCGTCCGCGACGAAGACGATCCCGTTTTCCTTCGCGAAGTTCGCGATCGCCGGGAGGAAGCCCTTGGCCGGCTCGATGAAGCCGCCCTCACCGAGCACCGGCTCGATGATGATCGCCGCGACGTTGTCCGCGCCGATCTGCTTGTTGATCTGCTCGATGGCCTGGGCCGCGGCCTCCTGGGCGCAGTTCTCCGGGCCGGTCAGCCAGCGGTAGGGGTAGGCGACCGGGACGCGGTAGACCTCGGGCGCGAACGGGCCGAAACCGTTCTTGTACGGCATGTTCTTCGAGGTCAGCGCCATCGTCAGGTTCGTACGGCCGTGGTAGCCGTGGTCGAAGACGACGACCGCCTGACGCTTGGTGTAGGCGCGGGCCACCTTGACGGCGTTCTCCACGGCCTCCGCGCCGGAGTTGAACAGCGCCGACTTCTTCGCGTGGTCGCCCGGGGTCAGCTCGGCGAGCTGCTCACACACCTCGATGTACGGCTCGTACGGCGTGACCATCGCACAGGTGTGGGTGAAGTCGGCCAGCTGCGCGGTGGCCCTGCGCACCACGGCCTCGGCGCTGTTGCCGACCGAGGTCACGGCGATACCGGAACCGAAGTCGATCAGGGAGTTGCCGTCCACGTCCTCGAGGACACCGCCGCCGGCGCGCTTGATGAAGACGGGCAGCACCGCACCGACACCGCCGGCCACGGTCTCCTGCTTACGCGCCCACAGCTCCTGCGACTTGGGGCCGGGGATCGCGGTGACAATGCGACGTTCCTGGGGGAGGGCCGGGCCACCGGACAGTTCGGTCATGGCAGTCTCCTGGGGTCGAACGGGGACGTACAGAGGTCTTGTTCTCGCAGGTTAGGGCCGGTGGACCGGCCCTGGCATGTTCCGTTCGGGAGAAGTGCGCGTGTTGCGTTGTCCGCACCGGACATAGCGACGGCGGAGGGCCAGTAGATTGAACGGCGGCAGCAGGTCATGGCTCGAGGGGGGCAAGGGCAGCGGATGGACACCGAGGGCACGCAGGACGCAGGAAGCACCCGCTCCGAACTGGTCCCACGGCCGGCCGCGCCGCCGGATGCACCGCCCCGGCCGAGCGCACCGCCCGCGCCGGCCGGCTCGCCGCCCGTCGTGCCGGCGACACCGCCCGACGGTGCGGGCGAAGCCCCGGAGCCGCCGCTGCTCGGCTGGCTGCGGACGCCGCGGCCGGCGGCGGGGCCCGGGGTATGGACGTACGGGCACCGGCCGCGGCCGGCGAAGGAACCCGACCGGATCCCCGCCCGGCAGCTGCTCAGCGGTGCGCTGATCTCGTTCCTGTGCGGCTGGCTGCTGTGGTCGCTGCTGTGGAACAACTACCTCGGCAGCTACTGGATGTGGCCGCTGGTGCTCCTCACGCCCGACTCCTGGCAGGACGGCAGCAACCCGATGGCCTTCGTCTGGGCCAGCTACATCTATTACGGACTGTTCCTGCTCCTCATGGCCGTCGCCTTCGGCCGCCTCGGCCGCTGGCCGGAAGTCGGCCGCCGCTTCCTGATGCCGCTCGTCCGGCCGCTCGTCCGGCGCCTCCGCGACCGCGCACCGGTCCCCGCTCCCAAGCCCGTCGCCGACCCCGCCCAATGGCCCGAACTGCGCGCCCATGGCGCCCCAGACGCCGCGGACAAGCTCGCCGAGGAGGCCCGCGCCGGGCGGATGAACGATGTGGACGTGGCGCGCATCGACCGCGCCTGGCGGTCGGTACGGTCCGGCAACAACGCCCTCGCCTCCTTCACCGACACCGTGCTGCGGCAGGGCGCGGCGGCCTGTGCACACCCCTCCGGCCTGCGCGATCTGCCCCGTCGGACCGCCGAGCACGACCTGCTCGCCCACCAGGTACGGATCGGCACCGCCGCCGACCACGAGCGCAACCCGTACCAGCGCCGCGGCGTCGGCTACGCCCTGGAACCGGGCGTGCTCGGCACGTCCCTCCTGGCCGTCGGCCCGGCGGGCAGCGGCAAGACCACCCGGGTCGTCACGCCGGTCGTGGAGTCCATGTGCCTGCAGGCGCTGGCCGGGCAGTGCGCGGTCATCGCCGTCGGGCCGGCCGGTGCCGACCTCGGCCCGGACGACGCGTTCGACGTGGTGGTCAAGATCGGCCGCCCCGACCCGGAGTGCGACCTGGACCTCTACGGCGGCACCACCGACCCCGACGAGGCGGCCGGGATCCTCGCCGAGGCGCTGGTCGGGGACCTTGCCGAGCAGCTTCCCGGTGGCGACAGCCGGCGGGCCGCGACCGCGCTCGCGCAGCTGCTCGGGCCTTTCCGGGCCGCCCATGACCGCTTTCCCACGGTCCCCGAGCTGCGCGAGCTGCTGGACGGTGCGCCGGAGGCGATGGGGGCGCTGCGCACGGCGCTGGAGGAGGCCCGCGAGCAGACCCTGCTGCGTGAACTGGACGCCCGCGCCCGGCAGTCGGAGCGCGCCGGCGATGTGGGGCTCCTGCTCGCCGACCGCATCGCGCTGCTCGACCGGCCCGCCTTCGCCGACTTCTTCGACCCCACCGGACGTACCCGCCAGGTCTCCCTGCGCGCCCTCGACCACCCCCTGCGGGTCCGTGTCGAGCTGCCCGAACGCGGTCACGCCGAGGCCTCGCGGATCCTGGCCCGACTGGTCCTCGCGCAGTTCACCGAGTGCGCGGTGGCCCGCAGCGACCGCTCGCTCTTCGCCTGTCTGGTGCTCGACGAGGCCGCGCACACCATCACCGCCGAGGCGCTGCGCGGCCTCCAGCGGCTGCGCTCGGCGAACGCCGGTGTGGTGCTCACGCTGCGCTCGCTGGACGACGTCCCCGACGCGCTGCGCGGTGCGCTGCTGGGTGCGGTCGGCTGCCGGATGGCGTTCGCGGGCGTGACGACGTGGGACGGGGCGCGGTTCGCCGAGGTGTGGGGCAAGGAGTGGGTGGAGACCCGCGATGTGACGGACCGGCAGATCATCGCGGAGGGCGCCGGGATGAAGGCGTTCCACCTCTTCCGCCACCTGGTCACCGGCAAGGCGGCCACCGCCAAGGCCGTCACCGTCCGCACCGTCGAGCGCGAGCGCTGGTCCGCCTCGGACCTGGCCAACTCCGTACCGGCGGGGCATGCCGTGCTGTCGGTGACGTCGGTGAAGGGCGAGCATGCGCCGCCGGTGCTGGTGGATCTGCGGGGCTAGGACGGCCCCTGGCGGTCCGCCGGAATCACCGCCACCGCCGTGACCTCCACCAGCTGCCCCGGATACCCGAGCACGGTGACGCCGAGCAGCGTCGAGGTGTGCGGGCCGGCCGACAGGCCCGAGGCGCGGATCTCGTCCCAGGCGGGGTCGAGGGCCTCGGGGGTGTCGGCGACGACGTGGACGGTGCTGGCGATCACGTCCTCGAGGGTGCTGCCGGCGGCGGTCAGCTGGGCGGTGAGATTGGTGAGGACCTGGCGGGTCTGGGCGGCGAGGTCGCCGGGGCCGACGAGGTTGCCGTCGGCGTCCAGGGGGACCGCGCCGGCCGTGAACACCAGGCGGTCGCCCGCCTCGACGACGGCGGTGTGGGAGTAGCCGGGCGGCGGGAAGAGGCCGGGTGTGGTCGAACGGCGGGCCATCGCGGGGGTCCTCACCTGGGTCGGGGTGTGGTGCAGGGCGTCGCCGATCAGACCGTGGGCGGTGCGGGCCCGTCCAGCCAATTTCGGGTGGGGTGCGGTCCCGGACGAGATCTGCCCGGATTCGTCCGCACGAGAGGTCCCCTGTATTCCACCGTTGAGGCAGAATCGGGACTGGCCGTTCATACGGGACGGCGCAAACGTCCGCAGGGCGGCCACCGGCTCCCCGTCGTCATCGAAGGTCCTATGCCCCACACCCTCGCTTCCCTGGTCAATCACACCGCGCTCAAGCTGACCGTGCTCGCGGGTGAGGACCGGCTGAACGTCCCGGTGCGCTGGGCGCATGCCAGTGAGCTGATCGACCCGGTGCCGTACATGGAGGGCGGTGAGCTGCTGCTGATCACCGCGCTGAAGCTGGACGCGGAGGATGCGGAGGCCAGCCGCCGGTATGTGCACAGGGTGGCGCAGGCGGGCGTGGTCGGGCTGGGCTTCGCGGTCGGCGTCAACTACGAGGACGTGCCCGAGGCGCTGGTGGAGGCCGCCCGGCAGGAGGGGCTGCCGCTGCTCGGGGTGCCCCGCAGGACGCCCTTCATCGCCATCAGCAAGGCCGTCTCCGCCGCCGTGGCCGCCGACCAGTACCGCGCGGTGACGGCCGGTTTCGAGGCGCAGCGGGAGCTGACCCGGGCCGCGCTGAGCGCCGAGGGGCCGGCCGAACTGCTGGCCCGGCTCGCCGCCCATCTGGACGGATGGGCGGCACTGTACGACGCGTCGGGGTCCGTGGTGGCCGCCGCCCCGGACTGGGCGGCCCGGCGGGCGGCGCGGCTGGCCGACGACGTGGGGCGGCTGCGGGAGCGGCCCGCGCCCGCCAGTTCCGTGGTCAGCGATACGGACGGTGACGACCGGGTGGAGCTGCAGTCGCTGGGCACGGGGCGGCGGGCGCGCGGGGTGCTGGCCGTGGGGACCGGGGCGCCGCTGGGCACCGCCGAGCGGTACGCCGTGCACTCCGCCGTGGCCCTGCTCACCCTCACCACCGAGCGCTCCCGCGCCCTGCAGGACGCCGAGCAGCGCCTGGGCGCCGCGGTGCTGAAGATGCTGCTCGCGGGGGAGCCGGACCATGCGCGGGCGGTGGCGGGGCGGCTCTACGGCGGGCTGCTGGACGCGCCGTTCCGGATGGTGGTGGCCGAGCCGGTGGCCGTCGACGATGCACCGTCCGCCCCGCCGGCGGCCAACGCGGCACCGGCCGTCCTCGAGGCGCTCGCCGACGCGATGGACTCGGCCGCCGCCAGGACCGGCGAGGCGGTGCTCGCCGTCCCGGACGGCAACCGGCTGATCGTGCTGGTTGCGGACGGCGGGGCGGCCGCCGAGGCCTGCGCCGAGTTCGCTGCCGTGGCCGAGGCCCGCGCCGGGGCGCAGTCCCGCCCGCGCGGCCGCGCGGCGCGCGGCGAGGCGGACGGCGGCGCGGGGCTGGCCGTCGGGCTGTCCGCGCCGACCGGCCCGATGTCCGCCGCAAACGCCTACCGTCAGGCCGAACAGGCGCTGTACGTCGCCCGCCGGCGGGGCCGCGCGCTGGTCGAGCACGAGGACGTGGCGGCGGGATCCGTACTGCCGCTGCTCGCCGATGATGCGGTGCGCGCGTTCGCGGACGGGCTGCTGCGGGCGCTGCGCGAGCACGACGCGACCGGGCGCGGGGACCTCGTGGCCTCGCTGCGCGCCTGGCTCGCCCGGCACGGCCAGTGGGACGCCGCCGCCGCCGACCTGGGCGTACACCGCCATACGCTGCGCTACCGGATGCGGCGGGTGGAGGAGATCCTGGGCCGCTCGCTGGACGACGCGGACGTCCGGATGGAGCTGTGGCTGGCGCTCAAGGCGACCGCGACGCCTCCGGGGGAGTGACCGGCCCCCGGCGCCCCCTCCACCGCGGAGAGACACGCCCACCGATTGCTACGGTTCGGACAAACGCCACGCGGGCGCCGCGCCCCTACCGTGGGTGGAGCGGAGCCGCTCACCGAGTCGCTCCCGGAGCCACACGCACCACTCCACCACTTCGGAAGGGCCGGGATCCACTGTGCCGAACACTGCTGCAGCCCCCACCGCCTTTTGGCTCGCCGGCCGCAAGACCACCGGCGACGCCACCTTCGATGTCACTTCCCCCTGGGACGGACGTCACGTCGGCACGGTGAGCGTCCCCACCGAGGCCCAGGTCGAGGAGGCCATCGCCGCCTCCGTCGCCGTCCAGGAAGAGCTCGCCGCGACCCCCGCCCATGTGCGGGCCGCCGCCCTCGACCAGGTCGGCCGCCGGCTGGTGGAGCGTACGGAGGAGATCGCCCAGCTGATCTCCGCCGAGAACGGCAAGCCCATGAAGTGGGCGCGCGGCGAGGTCGGCCGGGCGATCTCGGTCTTCCGCTTCGCGGCCGAGGAGGCCCGCCGCTTCAACGGCGGCGAGGCGCAGCGCCTGGACACCGACGCGGGCGGCGCCGGCCGCCTGGCCCTGACCCGCCGCTTCCCGCGCGGCACGGTCCTGGGCATCGCCCCGTTCAACTTCCCGCTGAACCTGTGCGCCCACAAGATCGCCCCGGCCATCGCGGCCGGCGTCCCGATCATCCTCAAGCCCGCCCCGGCCACCCCGCTCTCCGGCCTGATCATCGGCGAGCTGCTCGACGGCACCGACCTGCCGGCCGGCTCCTGGTCGATCCTCCCGGTGGGCAACGAGGCGATGCCGGGCCTGGTCAAGGACGAGCGCCTGCCCGTCATCTCCTTCACCGGCTCCGAAAAGGTCGGCTACGACATCCTCGACTCGGTGCCCCGCAAGCACTGCACCCTGGAGCTCGGCGGCAACGGCGCGGCCGTCGTGCTGCCCGACTGGTCCTCCGAGGCGGACCTGGACTGGGCGGCGCAGCGGATCGCCACCTTCTCCAACTACCAGGGCGGCCAGTCCTGCATCTCGGTGCAGCGGGTCATCGCCGACGCCACCGTCTACGACCGCCTGGTGCCCAAGATCGTCGCCGCCGTGAACGCGCAGGTCACCGGCGATCCCTCCGACGACGCCACCGAGGTCGGCCCGCTGGTCAACGAGGCCGCCGCCAAGCGCGTCGAGGACTGGGTGGACGAGGCCGTGCAGCGCGGCGCGAAGCTGCTCGCGGGCGGCAAGCGCGACGGCGCCTCCTACGCCCCGACCGTCCTGGCGGACGTGCCCGCCGACGCCACGCTGGCCTGCGAAGAGGCCTTCGGCCCGGTGCTGACCATCAAGAAGGTCGACGGCGAGGACGAGGCGTTCGCCGCCGTCAACGACTCCAAGTACGGCCTGCAGGCGGGCGTCTTCACGCACGACACCCGCACCGCCTTCCGCGCCCACCGCGCCCTGGAGGTCGGCGGCGTGATCATCGGCGATGTGCCGTCCTACCGCGCCGACCAGATGCCCTACGGCGGCGCCAAGCAGTCCGGTGTGGGCCGCGAGGGCGTGCGCTACGCGATGGACGACTACACCTACGAGCGCGTGCTGGTCCTGACCGGCCTGGCCCTGTAACCCGGCTCCGCATCGGATCCCGGTAATCCGGCCCCGCACCGGGTCCTGTGACCCCCGTTACAGGACCCGGCGGGCACCGGACACCTGACCGGCCTGGACCGGTGGACAGCGACGGCCATCCCTTGGGCCGTACTGCCGTCCAGGCTCCGGCCGGCGCACCCCCCCGGCGCCGGCCCCTGGCCGCGGCGCGCTCCGGCACCCTGTTCC
>NZ_JBEZJZ010000074.1:0-41435 GCF_040651455.1 Streptomyces sp. NPDC048483 | reverse complement strand
CCGCCGCTCGATCGGCGCGAAGATCAGCAGTTCGATTCCGATGCCGACGATGAGGATCAGCAGGATTGCGGACAGTACCAAGGACATGTCTCCGAACTCGCGGCCCTGCTCCAGCATCTGTCCGAGGCCGGTGCCCAGGTCGGGGGCGTTGACGATGAGTTCGGCGGCCATCAGGGAGCGCCAGGAGAAGGCCCAGCCCTGTTTGAGGCCGGCGATGTAGCCGGGGAGCGCGGCGGGGAGGAGGACATGCCGTACGCCGGCGAGGCCGGTGGCGCCGATGGTGCGGCCGGCGCGCAGGTAGAGGGGGGAGATCTGGTCGACGCCGGCCACCAGGCCGTTGGCGATGGAGGGGACGGCGCCGAGCAGTACCACCGCGTAGATGGTGGCGTCGCTCAGTTCGAACCAGATGATCGCCGCGGGGACCCAGGCCACTGAGGGGAGGGACTGCAGTCCGCTCAGGATCGGGCCGATCGCGGCGCGTACGGCTTTGACGCGGGCGACGATCAGGCCCAGGGGCGTACCGATGGCGACCGAGGCCAGGAAGCCGAGGGCGCCGCGGGAGATGCTGGTCCACACATAGTCCAGCAGGGTGCCCTGGAGCCATTTGTCCTGCAGGGAGCGGGCGACCTCGACGGGGCTGGGCAGCAGGAAGTGCGGCTTGAGCTGGAAGTGATAGGCGAGCTGCCACAGCCCGAGCACGATCGCGATGGCTATGAGGGGAGGGAACACCTTGGAAACGACGGTACGCAGCCAGGGCTGACGGTCGACGACAGTGGACTCCAGGGCGTCGAGCCCGGCCTCCAGGCCCGCAAGGTCACTCGCGGTGTCGCGAGTGGCCGGGGCCTTGCCGGTTGCCTCGGCGGGCGTGCCGTCGGCCGGAGCGGCGGCGGCTTCGCCGGCCTTTCCGGTGGCGGACGTGGTCTCAGTGCTGGCCATGGCGGCGGATCTCCCCACGGAGCTGTTCGGTGATCTCGACGGAAAGGTCGGCGACCGCGGCGTCCTCGATACGGCGCGGCTGGGGGATGTCCACCTGCCACTCGCGGGCGATCCGGCCGGGCCGGGAGGAGAGGAGGACCACTCGCTGGGCGAGGCGTACGGCTTCGCGGACGTTGTGGGTGACGAAGAGGACGGAGAGGTTGGTCTCGCGCCAGATGCGGGTCAGTTCGTCGTGCAGGACGTCTCGGGTGATGGCGTCGAGGGCGGCGAACGGCTCGTCCATCAGCAGCAGCTGGCTGTCCTGGGCGAGTGCGCGGGCCATCGCGACGCGCTGGCGCATACCGCCGGAGAGCTCGTGCACGCGCTTGCCGTATGCGCCCTTGAGCCGGACGAGTTCGAGCAGTCGCTCGGCCTCGGTGCGGCGTTCGGCGCGCGGCACCCCGCGCAGCCGCAGCGCCAGTTCGATGTTGCGGCCCGCGGTCAGCCACGGGAAGAGCGCATGCTCCTGGAACATCAGCGCCGGCCGGCCGCCGGGCGTCTCGATGCTGCCCGCCGACGGCGCGTCGAGGCCGGCGACGAGGTTGAGGAGGGTGGACTTGCCGCAGCCCGAGGCCCCCAGGAGGCAGACGAACTCGCCCGGTGCGACATCGATGCTGATGTCGTCCAGCACATGCTGCTGCGCGCCGGGGCGCCCGAACGATTTCGAGACGTGGTCGATGCGAGCGGCGTAGGTCTCGGTGCCGGCCGGGGCCGCCGGGGCGGGCTGCTTGGTGAGTGTGGTGGTCGTCATCGGTGTCACCTCCTGGGGGACTGCGGTGCTGAGGAAAGGAGGGCTGTCAGCTGCCGAGGCCGGCGTCGTCGACCGGCTGCTTGCCCTGGGACTTGAGCACCTTGTTCAGCAGGGTGAGGTCGTAGATGCCCCGGAGATCGGGCTTCTTCAGCAGGCCCGCCTTGACGGCGTGGTCCGCCTCCTCCTGGAGGGTGGCGGCCAGCGGGTCATCGGTGATGTCGACGTTCTTGAACGCCGGATCGATGACGTTGTCCGGCAGCGACTTGCCGGCGACGTCCGCGCTGCCGAGCTTGTCGTTGAGCGTCTTCTTCGCCTCGGCCGGGTGGGACCGGATCCAGGCGTTGGTCTTCACCGAGCCGCGCAGCACCGCCTCGACGGCCTTGGGGTGCTCCTTGAGGAACTTCTGGGAGACGATCACGTTCGTGATGACGAACTTGCCGTCCTTCCACAGCGTCTTCTCGTCCAGAATCGACTTGCCGCCCGCGGCCACGAGCTTGGAGGCCGTCGGCTCCGGCACCCAGGCACCGTCGATGGAGCCCTGCTCGAAGGCGGTCGGCGTCACCTTGTTGTCGGTGCGCTGGACGGTGACATCGCCCTTGCCGGAGGCGGCGTCCACCTTGTAGCCCTTGTCGGCCAGGAAGTTCAGCAGCGCCACGTCCTGGGTGTTGCCCAGCTGCGGGGTGGCGATCTTCTTGCCCTTGAGGTCACCCAGACCCTTGATCTTCTTCGGGTTGACCACCAGCGAGACGCCGCCGGAGGCCGAGCCGGAGATGATCTTCAGGCTCTTGCCGTGCGACTTGGCGTAGCCGTTGATCGCGGGGGAGGGGCCGATCCAGCCGATGTCGATGGCGCCCGAGTTGAGGGCTTCGATCTCGGCGGGGCCCGCGTTGAAGGTGGAGGACTTCACCTGCGTGCCGCCGAGTTCCTTCTGGAACAGGCCCTTCTGGAGGCCGACCAGGGGAGTGGCGTGCGTGGTGTTGCCGAAAAGGCCGATCCGGACCTGATCGAGCCCGTCAGTCTTGGGGCCCTTGGGGGCGACCTTGGCGGCGGTGTCCTTCTTGGCCTCGGAACCGTAGCCGCAGGCACCCAGCGCGCCTGTCAGGAGCGGGAGGGTAACGGCGGCCGCCAGCAGGCGGTGTCGAACGGCAGGCACGGGAGGAGTTCCTCTCGGAGGGCCGGGGCAGTACGCGCCTCTCTAGGGCGCGCCCGGCAAGGCGATGGATCTTCGGAAGGGGGGTGTGGGGGGTACGGAGTCAGGCATCGTCAGCACACACATCGCCCGACTCCTCCCTGGCCACTGCCGAGGGCGCCGCTGCCGATGCGGCCGCCCTCCTTCGCGAAGGTGGAAAACACATCTTGTGGCATGTTCAGAAGTCCCATCCGTTGTCGTCCGCCTCGGCGGCCGGCGCGGCTTCCGCGGCTGCCTCTGCGAAGGCGGTGCCGGCCATTCCCGCGGTCAGCGTCGTGCCGTCGGCGGGGTCGATCAGGAGGAAGGAGCCGGTGCGGCGGGAGTCGGCGTAGGCGTCCACGGCCAGCGGCTCGGCGGTACGGATCACGATCCGGCCGATGTCGTTGGCGGCCAGCTCGCCCGGTGCGGGGTGCTGGGAGAGGTCGTCCAGGGTCAGCCGGGAGGGGATGTCCTTGACGATCGCCTTGACGGTGCGGGTGGTGTGCTTGAGCAGCACCCGCTGTCCGACGGTCAGTGGCCGGTCCGCGACATGGCAGACGGTGGCCTCGATGTCCTGGGAGACCGACGGCGCCGAGGCGGTCGGGGCGATCAGGTCACCGCGGGAGATGTCGATGTCGTCGGTGAGCTGGAGGGTCACCGACTGGGGTGCCCAGGCGACGTCCACGGCCTGGCCGAGCGCGTCGATCGCCTCGATGGTGCTGGTGCGGCCCGAGGGCAGCACCAGCACCTGGTCGCCGACGCGCAGCACGCCGGAGGCGATCTGGCCCGCGTAGCCGCGGTAGTCGGGGTGTTCGGCGGTCTGCGGACGGATCACGTACTGGACCGGGAAGCGGCCGGGGTCGTCCGAGGAGTCGGCGACGACGGGGACGGTCTCCAGGTGCTCGAGGACGGTCGGGCCGCCGTACCAGTCCATGTTGGCCGACGCCGTCACGACGTTGTCGCCGGCCAGCGCCGAGATCGGGATCGCGGTGATCTCCGGCACGCCCAGCGACGCCGCGTAGGTCGTGAACTCCTCAGCGATCGCCGCGAAGACGGGCTCGGCGTAGTCGACGAGGTCCATCTTGTTCACCGCCAGGACCACATGCGGGACACGCAGCAGGGCGGCGACGGCGGCGTGGCGGCGGGTCTGCTCGACGACGCCGTTACGGGCGTCGACCAGGACCACGGCCAGCTCGGCGGTGGAGGCGCCGGTGACCATGTTGCGGGTGTACTGCACATGGCCGGGGGTGTCGGCGAGGATGAAGCGGCGCCGGGGCGTGGCGAAGTAGCGGTAGGCGACATCGATGGTGATGCCCTGCTCGCGCTCGGCGCGCAGCCCGTCCGTCAGCAGCGCCAGGTCCGGCGCCTCCTGCCCGCGGTTGCGGGAGGCGTGCTCGACGGCCTCGAGCTGGTCGGCCAGCACCGACTTCGAATCGTGCAGCAGCCGCCCGACCAGGGTCGACTTACCGTCGTCGACCGAGCCGGCGGTGGCGAACCGCAGCAACGAGGTCGCCCCGGCGTCCACAACGCCCTCAACAGCATGGGTGGTGCTCATGGTTAGAAGTACCCCTCGCGCTTACGGTCCTCCATGGCGGCCTCGGACATCTTGTCGTCGGCCCTCGTCGCGCCCCGCTCGGTCAGCCGCGAGGCAGCGATCTCCGCGATGACCGCCTCGATGGTGTCGGCATCGGAGTCGACCGCGCCGGTGCACGACATGTCACCGACCGTGCGGTAGCGCACCAGCCGCCTCTCCAGGCTCTCGCCGTCCTTGGGACCGCCCCACCCACCCGGCGCCAGCCACATCCCGCTGCGGGCGAAGACCTCGCGCTCGTGGGCGTAGTAGATGGCGGGCAGTTCAATCTTCTCGCGGGCGATGTACTGCCACACATCCAGCTCGGTCCAGTTCGACAGCGGGAAGACCCGGACATGCTCGCCGGGCGAGTGACGGCCGTTGTAGAGCTGCCACAGCTCCGGGCGCTGCCGCCGCGGATCCCAGCCACCGAACTCATCGCGCAGCGAGAACACCCGCTCCTTGGCACGCGCCTTCTCCTCGTCCCGGCGCCCGCCGCCGAAGACCGCATCGAAACGGTTGGTCTCGATGGCATCCAGCAGCGGCACGGTCTGCAACGGGTTACGGGTGCCGTCGGGGCGCTCGCGCAGCTCACCGCGGTCGATGAAGTCCTGCACGGAGGCGACATGCAGGCGCAGCCCGTGCCGCTCCACGGTGCGGTCGCGGTAGTCGAGGACCTCGGGGAAGTTGTGCCCGGTATCGACGTGCAGCAGCGAGAACGGCACCGGCGCGGGCGCGAACGCCTTCAGCGCGAGATGCAGCATGACGATGGAGTCCTTGCCGCCGGAGAACAAGATCACCGGCCGCTCGAACTCACCCGCCACCTCACGGAAGATGTGCACCGCCTCGGACTCCAGGGCGTCCAGATGAGACAGCGCGTACGGGTTGTCGCCGCCGGCTTCGGTCAGAGCAGTCGCGGTGGTCACGCCAGCCCCCTTTCGACAAGCAGCCCATAAAGCGCGGCTGCGGACTCCTGCACGGTCTGGGTGTGCGACTCGATACGCAGGTCAGGCGATTCGGGAGCCTCATACGGGTCGTCCACACCGGTCAGGCCGGAGATCTCACCGGCCGCCTGCCTGGCGTACAGCCCCTTCACATCACGCTCGGAACACACCTCGACCGGCGTCGCCACATGCACCTCGAGATACGCACTGCCCTCGCCCTGGTGGCGCTTGCGCACCGCCTCGCGGGAATCCGCGTACGGCGCAATCACCGGCACCAGGGCGGTGACCCCGTTGCTCGCCAGCAGTTCGGCGACAAAGCCGATCCGCTGGACGTTGGTGTGCCGGTCGGCGCGGGTGAAGCCCAGGCCGGCCGAGAGGAACTCGCGGATCTCGTCGCCGTCCAGCACCTCCACCCGGCGGCCCTCGCCGCGCAGCCGCTCCGCGAGCGCATACGCGATCGTGGTCTTGCCCGCACTCGGCAATCCGGTCAGCCACACCGTGGCGCCCGTCATCGGCTTCTCCTGAGCTTCTTCCGCAACGTCTCGACCATCTGTCGTGCCCTGCAAGGTGTTCTGAAAATTCTGGAGTTCGGCCATCAGTGCAGCCCGCACTCGGTCTTGTTGCTGCCGGCCCAGCGGCCCGCCCGCGCGTCCTCGCCCGCCAGGACCCGGCGGGTGCAGGGGGCGCAGCCGACGGAGGCGTAGCCGTCCATCAGCAGCGGGTTGGTGAGCACCCCGTGCTCGGCGACGTAGGCATCCACATCGGCCTGCGTCCAGCGGGCGATCGGCGAGATCTTGACCTTCTGACGCTTGGCGTCCCAGCCGACGACCGGGGTGTTCGCCCGGGTCGGGGACTCGTCCCGGCGCAGGCCCGTCGCCCAGGCGTCGTAGCCGGCCAGGCCCTCTTCCAGCGGCTTGACCTTACGCAGTGCGCAGCACAGGTCCGGGTCCCGGTCATGCAGCTTCGGCCCGTACTCGGCGTCCTGCTCGGCGACCGTCTGACGGGGCGTCAGGGTGATGAGGTTGACGTCCATCACCTCGGCCACGGCGTCCCGCGTCCCGATGGTCTCCGGGAAGTGGTAGCCGGTGTCGAGGAACACCACGTCCACACCCGGCACGGCGCGCGAGGCGAGGTGGGCGACGACCGCGTCCTCCATGGAGGAGGTGACGCAGAAGCGGGAGCCGAAGGTCTCGGCGGCCCAGGTGAGGATCTCGAGCGGGGCCGCGTCCTCCAGGTCGCGGCCCGCGCGCTCGGCGAGCTGCGGCAGATCGGTGGCAGTGGTCACGACGCACCTCCAGCAGAAGTTGAGGGGGAAGCGGAGCGCCCCTGGGAGAGCAGGCCCAGGAACTTCAGCCGGAACGCGCGACTGCACGACCGGCATTCCCAGGCCGCGCCCTCGCCGCGGACCGACCCCTCCTCGGAGGGGCGCAGGTCCTCGTCGCCGCAGTACGGGCAGTAGAACGGGGCGGCACGCTCACTCACTTCAGCGCACCCTCTTCCGCACGGGCGGCCCACTGGGCGAACCGCTCGCCGTCGGTGCGCTGCTCCTGGAAGTTGTGCAGCACCCGCTCGACGTAGTCGGGCAGCTCGTCGGCGGTGACCTTCAGCCCGCGGACCTTACGGCCGAACCCGGCCTCCAGGCCCAGCGCGCCGCCCAGGTGGACCTGGTAGCCCTCGACCTGGTTGCCGTCGTCGTCCAGCACCAGCTGGCCCTTGAGACCGATGTCCGCCACCTGGATACGGGCGCAGGCGTTGGGGCAGCCGTTGATGTTGATGGTGACCGGCTCGTCGAACTCGGGGAGCCGGCGCTCCAGCTCGTCGATCAGCGAGGAGCCACGGCCCTTGGTCTCGACGATCGCCAGCTTGCAGAACTCGATGCCGGTGCAGGCCATCGTGCCGCGCCGGAACGGGGACGGCGTGACCCGCAGGTCCAGCGCCTCCAGACCGGCGACCAGCGAGTCGACCTGCGCCTCGTCGATGTCCAGCACGATCATCTTCTGCTCGGCGGTGGTCCGCAGCCGGCCCGAGCCGTGCTCCGCCGCCAGCTCGGCGATCTTGGTGAGGGTGGCACCGTCGACCCGGCCGACGCGCGGGGCGAAGCCGACGTAGAAGCGGCCGTCCTGCTGCCGGTGCACGCCGACGTGGTCGCGCCACCGCTGGTCGGGCTGCGCCGGGGCGGGGCCGTCGGTCAGCTTCCGCTTGAGGTACTCGTCCTCCAGCACCTGGCGGAACTTCTCCGGGCCCCAGTCGGCGACGAGGAACTTCAGGCGGGCGCGGGTGCGCAGCCGGCGGTAACCGTAGTCGCGGAAGATCGAGATGACGCCTTCGTAGACATCGGCGGCCTCCTCGCGGGAGACCCAGACACCCAGCCGGACCCCGAGCTTGGGGTTGGTGGACAGGCCGCCGCCGACCCACACATCGAAGCCCGGACCGTGCTCGGGGTGCTCGACACCGACGAAGGAGATGTCGTTGATCTCGTGCGCGACGTCCAGCAGCGGGGAGCCGGAGACCGCGGACTTGAACTTGCGCGGCAGGTTGGAGAACGCGGGGTTGCCGATGATCCGGCGCTGGATCTCCTCGATGACCGGGGTGCCGTCGATGATCTCGTTCTCGGCGATACCGGCGACCGGCGAACCCAGGATGACGCGGGGGGTGTCACCGCACGCCTCGGTGGTGGACAGGCCGACGGCCTCGAGCCGCTGCCAGATCTCCGGGACGTCCTCGATCCGGATCCAGTGGTACTGGACGTTCTGCCGGTCGGTGATGTCCGCGGTGCCGCGCGCGAACTCCTGCGAGATCTCGCCGATGACCCGCAGCTGCTCGGTGGTCAGCCGCCCGCCGTCGATGCGGACGCGCAGCATGAAGTACTTGTCGTCCAGCTCCTCCGGCTCCAGGATCGCGGTCTTGCCACCGTCGATTCCGGGCTTGCGCTGGGTGTAGAGACCCCACCAACGCATCCGTCCGCGGAGGTCGTTGGGGTCGATGGAGTCGAAGCCGGCCTTCGAGTAGATCGTCTCAATGCGTGTCCGCACATTGAGACCGTCGTCATCCTTCTTGAACTGCTCATTGCCGTTGAGCGGCGTGAAGTGCCCAACGGCCCACTGGCCCTCGCCGCGGTGGCGGCCGGCCTTGCGGCGCGGCTTTGCGGCCCCGGCCGAGGGCTGGGGGATCTCCGGGGTGTCGGCGGCCATGGGTGTACGTCCTTCTGGGCGGGCTCAAGGGGGCGGACGGGCGCGGCACACCCGCGGTGACCTGTGCAGACACACCGAAGCGCGGCGCGTGTGAGCGCGTCGGAGGTGAGCTGCTGAGGCGGGGGTACGGCCGCGTCCGCGACGATGGGGACGGCGGGAAATCGGTGGTGCCGGCGGTGCAGTCCGGGGCTCCAGGCCCTGGTCAGCGCTTCGTCAGCCTGCCCGACAAATGGCGCTGGACATGCGGCCGAGGTCGACGTGCCGCCGACTCACCAAGGCAATTCCAGCTCTAGACATGACGGAAGCGTGGCACGCCGTTCTCCGGCCAGTCCACCGTCGTCCAGGATTTGGACATCACTGTCCCGAATGGCGGGACGATGTGTCATGGATCACTGTACGGGTCGCTCATGGATCGTCCACGGGTCGCTGTACGGGTTACTTCTCGCCGGGCTCCTGGGCAGGGCCTGCCGGACCGGCGCCGGGCCAAGGGCCGGGCATCTCCACCTCGGCCTCCTCCGTCACCGTGGTCTCGTACACCCGGAACCCGCGCCGCTCGTAGTTGGCCATCGCATGCGGCCCGTCGTCGCTGCACGTATGCACCCACACCCGCGTTGTCCGGTCCCGCCCCGGCCACCGTTCGGCCAGGTCCCAGGCCCGCTCGGTGCCGTACGCCAGCAGCCGCCCACCGATCCGGCGTCCCCGGAAGGCCGGGACCAGCCCGAAGTACGCGATCTCCACGGCGCCCTCCGGCTGGGCGTCCAGCTCGATGAACCCGGCGGGCGTCCCCCGCTCGTACGCCACCCAGGTCTCCACTCCCGGCCGCCCCAGATGCTCCGCCCACTGCGCGTACGACCAGCTCAGCCGGTCCGTCCACAGAATGTCCCCGCCGACCGCGGTATAGAGGAACCGGCTGAATTCCGGCGACGGCACCTCGGACCTGACGATACGGACATCCTGCCCGGCCGGCGGCCCCCCGGCCGGGGTGACGTCGGGGGGCGAGGTCTGCTCGAGGTACCAGGTGGTGACCGAGTGGCTCATGCGGTCAGGACATCACACGCGCCGCCGGGGGCCGCGCCCGGCCGGGCCCCGGCCGGTGCCGCCTTGGCAATGCCCTCGGGGCTTCCCTCCGCACTACACGTCGTCGCGAAAGACGACGAGGGTTTCGCGGTCGGCCGGCCAAGCGGGCAGTGCGTCGATGTCATTGCCGCCGAGGTACAGGCGGGTGAGCGCGGTGAGGTCGCGCACGCATGCGGGCAGCTCGGTGAAGGCATTGTGATCGAGGTGCAGGCCGGTGAGCGCCTTGAGGCGGCCCAACGATGCGGGGAGCGTGGTGAGGCGGTTGCCGCGCAGGACGAGCCCGGTGAGTGCGGTGAGCTCGCCGAGCGTTTCCGGCAGGGTGGTCAGACCGTTGCCGTTCAGATCGAGGTGGGTCAGCGCGGTGAGACCGCGGAGGGAATCGGGCAGGGAACCGGGCCGCGCGCCGAGCCGGTTCCCGCCGAGGTTGAGGCCGGTGAGCGCGGTGAGACCGCCGAGTGGGGCGGGCAGCGCGGTCAGGTCATTGCTGTCCAGGTTGAGCCAGGTGAGTGCGCGGAGATTGCCGAGCGACTCGGGCAGTGCGGTGAGGTGGTTGGAGCCGAGGAGGAGGGTGGTCAGCCCCGTGAGGCGGCCGATCCATTCGGGGAGCCGGGTGAGGCGGTTGTGGTCGAGATCGAGGTGGGTCAGGGCGCCGAGGCCGGACGGCGATGC
The DNA here is from genome assembly GCF_040651455.1 of Streptomyces sp. NPDC048483. NCBI lineage: Bacteria > Bacillati > Actinomycetota > Actinomycetes > Kitasatosporales > Streptomycetaceae > Streptomyces > Streptomyces sp. NPDC048483. Next base: position 31,090 of record NZ_JBEZJZ010000074.1, on the reverse strand, counting down.
GGGCAGGCCGGTGAGGTGGTTGCCGCTCAGATGCAGTTCGGTGAGGGCCGTGAGATCGCCGAGCGATTCGGGCGGCGCGGTGAGCCCGTTACTGCTCAGATCCAGCGTGCCGAGGCTGCTGAGACGGCCGAGGGAGGCGGGGAGTTCGCCGAGCGCATTGTTCCGCAGATCGAAGTGGGTGAGTGAGGTGAGCTCGCCCGTCCATTCGGGGAGTGCGGTGAGGTGGTTGCCGCTCAGATGGAGTTCGGTGAGGGCCGGGAGGTGGCGAAGCGGCTCCGGCAGCGTGGTGAAGACGTTGCCGCTCAGATGGAGTGCGGTGAGGAACGTGAAATTCCCCAGCCATTCCGGGAGTGCGGCGAGGTTGTTGTCGCTCAGGTCGAGTTCGGTGAGATGGGTGAGATCGGCCAGTGAATCGGGGAGGGTGTCATGCCCGTATCCCGAGAGGTCCAGCTCATCGGAGTCGCTGAGCACTGCCTCTTCGATGCGCTCGTCCCACTCCCCTTCCGCCGGTTCATCGTCGTCAAAAGGCTCGTCGTAAGCGGACAACGATGCTCCCCCATGAGGCTCCGGACAACTGAACTGCCAGTATGCCTCGGGGAGTTGCGCTACTCGCCCCCTCCCGCCGTCCCGGTCCCCGTCATCCGGGCGAATACCACTACATTGCCCGCGTAACCGCCGCTCGCGGAATAGCCGCCGCCACAGGTCAGTAGCCGGAGTTCGGGGCGTCCGGTGGAGCCGTAGACCCGGTGGGAGGGAAAGCGTTTCTTGGTGAAGACCTGGATTCCGTAGACCTCGAAAAGCACGGTGCGGCCGTCTTTGCGGGTTACCCGGATCGTCTGGCCCTTTTTGAGGGAGCCGAGGCGGTAGAAGACGGCGGGGCCCGTGTAGGTGTCGACATGGCCGACGATGACGGCGGTGCCCCGCTCGCCAGGGGCCGGGGCGTTGGCGTACCAGCCCGCCAGATGGGGGTTCCGGGCCGGCGGGCTGGCTATCCAGCCGTCCTTGTCCAGGCCGAGGGGGACAACCGGGGCGGAGACCTTGAGTGACGGGATGGTCACCCGCGAGACGGCGGAGCGGGCGAGTGGGGGCGGCCCGGCGGGGTGGCCCGCGGCGGGGGTGAGCGTGGTGGCGCCGCCGCCCGGCTGGGGCGGCCCGTCGGCCTCGTCCGCGAGCCCGCTGCGCAGCATGCCGAAGCCGGTGAGGCCGACCAGGGCCATCACGCCCCAGTTGGGCCGGCGCGGCGCGGGCTCCGCGCGCGGCTCCTCGGGCCGGCCGATCAGGCTCATTGCTCACCTCCCGGGGACCGTGCTCCCCTCCGCGCACGGTCCGCAGACGGCACGCTAGGCGCGCGGAGAGGAGGGGGCGAGCGCAGACGGCCGTTCGGGTGGACGGCCGACGGCCTGCGGGCGGCTGGTCCTACGCGAGCGCCACTTCGGCGAGCCGGTCCACCTGGTCCGGGTCGGGGGACCAGCAGTAGAGCATCACCTCGTCCGCGCCGATCGCCGTGAACGCGGCCACCGCGTCGCGGATCTCCGTCCGGGTGGTGAGCAGACTGTTCACGATGTGGTCGGTGTAGCTGTTCTCCGGTCCGTAGTACGCGCGCAGCTCCCGGCGGGCACGGTCGATCACCGGCTGGGGGCCGAGGGCCGCATTGACCTGGGCCAGCAGCCGCGGCCGTCCCGTACGCCCGGCCCGGGACCAGGCGGCCTCCACCTCACGGAACATGCCGTCCATCTGCTGGGGCGGGAGGGCGGCGCCGAGGAAGCCGTCGCCCCAGCGGGCGACGCGTTCCACCACGGCGGGGACGAAGCCGCCGAAGAGCACCTCGGGGCCGCCGGGCCGCGCCGGAGCGGGACCGATCGGGCCGACGTCCGCGCCGAGCGGCTCACCGGCCCAGATCCGCCGCAGCTCGGCCATCTGCCCGTCCAGGCGGCGGCCCCGTGTGCGGATGTCGATGCCCGCGGCCAGATAGTCGTCCTCGCGCCCGCCGGTCCCGATGCCGAGAGTGAACCGCCCGCCGGAGAGCAGATCGAGGGTGGCGGCCTGTTTGGCCAGCAGCGGCGTGGCGTGCAGCGGGGCGAGCAGCACCTCGGTCTGCACCCGGATGCGGGAGGTGGCCCCGGCCAGCGTGGCCAGGGTGATCAGCGGCTCGGGGTTGGCGTACACCAGCCGGTCGAGCAGGGCGACGGTGGTGAACGGGGTGGCGTCGGCGCGCCGGGCCCAGGTGAGCAGCTGCGCGGGATCGCCGATGGGAAGTCCGAGGCCTACGGACATGGGGTCCTCCAGAAGGACGTACGGGCTGGGCAGGCGATCCGGACGGCAGATGCACCGCACACACGGAGACATCCCGTATCCAGGAATACGGGCACCGGGCATGCGGACATGCGTCATCGCGGATTGCCGTGTCGCCCACTCGTTTGGCCACGCGCCTGCTCGCGGCGGCGCGCGCTGCTCCCGTTCTGCGACGTCCTTCTGGGGAGCTGTCTTCAGAGCGCGGCCAGCCTAGGAAGGGGAACACGCGTCCGCATCCGATTTTCGCGGCCCATTTCCCGGGGCCCGCCCCCGGACCGCTACGAGACCCCCCGCCGCGCCGCCGCCACCGCCGGCGCCGACGACTGCGGCAGCAGATCGACGGGCCGCGGCGGCAGCCGCAGCTCCACCTCCACCCCGTCCGCGAAGCGGTACGGCCGGTGCGCCAGCACACCCGCCAGGTGGCGGCGCAGCCGGGACAGCTCGGCGCGCACCGTGACCGTACGGCCGCGGTCGCCGAACAGGTCCTGGGCGAGTTCGGCGGCGCTGCGGCCCTCCGGGTGGTGGGCGGCGAGGACGAACAGCAGCTCGGCGTGGCGCGGGGACGGCTCGTGCGACCAGACGCCGGCCGGCCCGGTGACGCTGACCGTCGCGCCGTCCCGCCCGCTGACGTCCAGCAGCACCCGGCCGGGCCCGGCGTCCGGCTCTTCCCGGCCGATCCGGATCAGCCAGCCGCCGGGCAGCGGCTCCAGCGTGCACATGCCGTACCGCGGCAGCCACAGCGGCCCGGCCTGTGGTGCCTTGGGCAGCGCCACCCGGTCCGGCGAGGTCGTGCCGGTGACGCCGGCGAGCCAGCCGTTCGGGTCGACGGCCAGCGCCCGCCCGCCGATCCGCGCCAGCACCGGCGCCGCCGTCGACCGCAGCCGCTCCAGGGACGTGTGATGCCGGGTGCGCAGCTCGCCCTCCGCGAGCCGGGCGACCGCGGAGACCAGCGACAGCGTGGTGGGGTGGAAGGAGTGCGCCGGGCCGCTGATGTCGACGGTGCCCAGCAGGCGGCCGTCGCGCGGGTCGTGCAGCGGCGCGGCGGCGCACGTCCACTGGTGGTGGGTGCGCACGAAGTGCTCGGCGGAGTGCACCAGCACCGGGCGCCGGGCCACCAGCGCGGTGCCGATCGCATTGGTGCCGACCACCCCCTCCGTCCAGTCGGCGCCCTTGTCGAAGCCGAGCCGGTCGGCCATCCGGCGGACCGGCGCGCTGCCCTCCCGCCACAGCACCCGGCCCTCCGCATCGGTGACGACCATGATCTGCTGCGCGGCATCGGCGGCCGCCAGCAGCCCGTCGTTGAGGAGAGGCAGCACCGACGCCAGCTGGGAGTGGTGCCGACGGTGCTCCAACTCGGCCATGGACAGCAGCCGTTGGACGCGGTCCCGCTCCGGGTCGACGCCCGAGCCCATGGCCCGTACCCAGGACTCGCCGATGACCGGGCGGGGAGCGTCCAGCGGTGCATCGGGCGGAAGTTCGCCGGCGAGCGCGGCCTCGCGGACCGAGGCGAGGCGGCGTGCGGTCTCGCGGATGTCCTGGGCCGACCGGACGGCGCTGTCGATCGCTGTGTCCTTCACGCTGCTCCCCGCCCCCGCAACTGTCTTGGCGTCCACCGGTGCGGTACGCCGGCGGCTGCCACCTGGCCCGTGCCCATCGTGCCCTCACCAGGCGGAAGGCGGAGGTCCATTGGGCAGATCCAAGCAAGGGCTGCAACCGGCTGCAACCGTTGTGGCCTATGACCCGTTACCGGGAATCTGGTCCCAGCGGCCGATGGCGTCCCTACGCCGGAGGCTTGCCGGTCACCCGTCGGCGAGCCCACCGGCTGTCCGCCGGGGATTCCATCGGCCGCCGCCACATCCGCAGGGCACGGTGCGGGAGGGGGGTTCACCATGGGGCCGATCGCGCCGCGGGTCGTGGTGATCGGAGCGACGGAGGGACTGCGTATCGCGCGTGCCGGACGGCTGGCCGCCCACTACGGGGTACCCCGGCTGCCTGCGGTCGACGTCCTGATCAGGCGTCAGCCCCTGCCTGCCGACGGCTATGTCATCGACGGCGCGCCCCAGTTGCTCGACCGGGTGGCCCGGATCGGCGGCCTGCCGCCCGCACCGGCCTTCGCCGACCTCGTGGTGCATCTGCGCGAGGCGGGCCGTACGGAAGGGGAGGACGCCGGGCGGGTCCTGCGCTACTACGAGGCCCGTGGGGTGCTGGTCGGCTTCCGGCCGGACGTCCCCGACGGAGACCTCATCGTGGCGATCGACGCCGCGGTGCGGGGGCGGACCGCGGCGGCCCCGCCCAGATGGCCGGGACGGCCCTGAGACCGGGAACGGTGCCGAGTCGGCGCGGCACCGTTCCCCGGGCCTGTCCGGTGGATCACGGCCGGGACTTTCCGGCCCTGATCCACCGGGCGGGCCCCGGACCGGCGCGGCGGCGGTAACCCCCTGTCCTCGTGCCCTGGAGGGACCCCCACCCCTCCAGGGCACGAGGAACCGCCGCCGCGCCTGCTGCGTAGGGCTCAGCCGTCCGTGACCGGGCGCGCCCGCGCCACGATCGAGGCCAGGTCCAGGGTGTGCGGCAGCGTCCCGAACGCCGCGCCCGCATCGCCGCCCAGCCGGGACGCACAGAACGCGTCCGCCACCTCGGGCGGCGCGAACCGGACCAGCAGCGATCCCTGCAGTACCAGCGCCAGCCGCTCCACCAGCCGCCGCGCCCGCGCCTCGATGCCGTCCAGATCGGCGAGCTCGGTCAGCAGTGCCTTGATCGCCCGGTCCAGCCGGTGGTCGGCGCCGCGGGCCGTACCGATCTCCGTCAAGTACGCGTTCAGCGCGGCCGGTTCGCGTTGCAGCGCCCGCAGGACGTCCAGCGCCTGGACGTTGCCGGAGCCCTCCCAGATGGAGTTCAGCGGCGCCTCGCGCAGCAGCCGCGGCATCCCCGACTCCTCGACATAGCCGTTGCCGCCCAGACACTCCAGCGCCTCGGCCGCCACCGGCGTGCACCGCTTGGTCACCCAGTACTTGGCCGCCGGGACCGCCAGCCGCAGAAAGTGCCGGTCCCGCTCGGTGCCGCCGTCGTACGCGGCCGCCAGCCGCAGCGCCAGCGTGGTCGCCGCCTCCGACTCCAGCGCCAGATCGGCCAGTACATTGCGCATCAGCGGCTTGTCGATCAGCGGCCCGCCGAACGCCTCCCGGTACGCGCAGTGGTGCACCGCCTGCGCCACCGCCTGCCGCATCACCGCCGCCGCCCCGGTCACACAGTCCAGCCGGGTCGCCGCGACCATCTCGATGATCGTCGCCACCCCGCGTCCCTCCTCGCCCACCCGGCGCGCCCAGCTCCGCCCGTCGAACTCGATCTCCGCCGAGGCGTTCGAGCGGTTGCCGAGCTTGTCCTTGAGCCGCTGGATACGGAAGGCGTTACGGGTCCCGTCCGGCAGCACCCGCGGCAGCAGGAAGCAGGTGAGCCCACCGGGTGCCTGCGCCAGGACCAGGAAGACGTCCGACATGGGCGCCGAGCAGAACCACTTGTGGCCCGTCAGGACGTATTCGCCCGGCGCGGCCAGCGGCTCGGCGCGCGTGGTATTGGCCCGTACGTCGCTGCCGCCCTGCTTCTCCGTCATGGCCATCCCGGCCAGCGCGCCGCCCTTCTCGGCGGCCGGCCGCAGCTCCTGCGCGTAGATGTGCGAGGTCAGCAGGGGTTCCCACGCGGCCGCCAGTTCCGGCTCGGCGCGCAGCACGGGCACCGCCGCATGCGTCATCGACAGCGGGCAGGTGTGCCCCGCCTCGGCCTGCGTCCAGACGAGGAGGCCGGCGGTGCGGCGGACATGGCCGTCCGGGCGCGACCAGGCGTCGGTGAGACCGGCCGTGACGGCGTGCCCGAGCAGCCGGTGCCAGGACGGGTGGAACTCCACCTCGTCGAGGCGGTGCCCGTAGCGGTCGTGGGTGTGCAGGACGGGCGGATGGGCGTTGGCCTGCTCGCCCCACTGCTGGGCATGCGCCGAGCCGGCCGCCTGCCCGAGCCGGCCCAGTTCCTCCCGTACCTCGGCGAGCCGCGCGTCGCCGATGTAGCGCGTGATGCCCTCGGTGAGCGCCGGATCGGCGGCGAAGACGTCGTATCCGACCAGCGGCGGGGGCTGGTTCGTGACCGTATGAGTGCTGGCTGCCATGGCAGATACGGTAAGGAGGTGTCGCCAGCAAACGAACCAGTCAAACGGCCGGCGGGCCGTCTGACCAGGGCCCGGGTCCTCTACCGCAATGTCTCCAAGCGTCGGCTGGCGTGGCTGCTGCTCAAGGACGTCGTCAACTCCTGCATGGAGTACCGCGTCACCGGGCTGGCCGCCGAGGCCGCGTTCTTCTGTCTGCTGTCGCTGCCGCCGCTGGTGCTCGGACTGATCGGTCTGCTCGGCTATATGGAGCAGTGGATCGGCCACGACACCATCGACAGCATCCGGCAGGACATCCTCGGTGCGTCGGGCACGGTGCTCTCCGACAAGGGCGTCAACGAGATCGCCCGGCCCCTGCTGGACGACATCTTCACCGGCCGGCGCCCCGACGTCATCTCCCTCGGCTTCGCCATCGCCCTGTGGTCCGGCTCCCGGGCGCTGAACGTCTTTGTCGACACCATCACCATCATGTACGGGCTCGACGGGCGGCGCGGCATCGTCCGGACCCGGCTGCTGGCGTTCGTGCTCTACCTCGCCGCGCTGGCCGTCGGCGCCGTCGCGCTGCCGCTGATGGTGGCCGGACCGGACGCGGTCGTCGGCTGGCTGCCGGCCAGCGCCGACATCATCCGGGTGCTGTACTGGCCGGTCGTGCTGATCTTGTCCGTGGCCTTCCTGACCACGCTGTACCACGTGTCCGTACCGGTCCGTTCGCCGTGGCGGGAGGACATCCCCGGCGCAGTCGTCGCGCTCACGATGTGGGTGCTCGGCAGCTTTCTGCTGCGCATCTATCTCATCTCGACCGTCGAGGGGCCCACGATCTACGGGTCGTTGGCCGCGCCCGTCGCCGTACTGCTGTGGATCGGGGTCTCCGCCTTCGCCGTCCTGGTCGGGGCCGCGATGAACGCCGCCCTCGACCGGGTGTGGCCCTCGGTCGCCACGGCCGCGGGACGCGCGGAGCGGGAGCGGCGGGTGCATGCGGTGGGGGAGGGGCGGCGGGCTCCGGACGGCGAGGGTGCCGACGGGGACGGCCCGGGGCGGGGACCGACCGCCGAGTGACGGGTGCCCGCGGACCATTGACAGCCGGGAGGCGCGGAGAGAGGATCCTCCGCTAATTGAGCGAACGAAAGTTCACCATGCGAACAACACGGTGAACTCCCTCGCTCGCCCGCCACTTGGACTGTCGTGAATCCGAGGTCGCCATGCCGCCCACCGGTACGCCCGCGTCCCCAGCCAAAGCCTCCGCCGCCCCCGCACCCGCCCGTCACACCTTCCGCTCCGTCGCACCCGTCCTGGCGCTGTGCTGGCTCGCCGTCTTCTTCGACGGCATGGATGTCAGCGTCTACGGCGCCGTCATGCCGCACATGCTGGACGACCCGTCACTGGGCCTCGCCCCCGGCGCGGCCGGCACCATCGGCAGCTGGACCACCTTCGGCATGCTGCTCGGCGCCCTGGGCACCGGCACCCTCACCGACTGGCTCGGCCGCCGCCCGGTCCTGGTCGCCAGCATCGTGCTGTTCTCCGCCGCGTCCGCCGTCTGCGCCCTGGCCGGCTCGCCCGCCCTCTTCGGCGCCGGACGCTTCCTCGCCGGCCTCGGTCTGGGCGGCCTGATGCCCATCTGTCTGTCCCTGGTGATGGAGTTCGCCCCGCCGCGCCGGACCGCGCTCGCCACCGGCCTGCTGATGACCTCGTTCCACGTGGGCGGCATGGTGGCGACCGGCCTCGGTCTGGCGCTCGCCCCCGGGCTCGGCTGGCGTTCGGTGTTCTGGGCCGGGGCGCTGCCCGCGGTCATCGCCGCCCCCCTGCTGCTCCGGCTGCTGCCGGAATCCCCCGGCGTACTCCTGGCCAAGGGCCGCTCCGCCGAGGCCGACGCCGTTGCCGACCGCTACGGCATGGCCCGCCCCGCCCCCGCCGACGCGCCGCCCCCGGGTGCCAAGGGCCGCCTGGACGGGATCCGCGCCCTCTTCCGCCCCGGCGTGCGCGCGGCGACCCCGCTCCTGTGGCTCGCCTCGTTCTGCGGACTGCTCCTGGTCTACGGCGTCAGCACCTGGCTCCCGCAGATGATGCGCGCCACCGGCTACGGCCTGACGTCCTCCGTCAGCTTCCTGCTCATCATCAACGCGGGCGGCATCGTGGGCATGTTCGTCGCCGGCCGTACCGCCGACCGCTTCGGCCCGGTCACCGTCTCCGCCCTGTGGTTCCTGCTCACCGCCGCCGGCGCGCTGCTCCTGGGCAGCCGGCTGCCGCTCGGCCTCACCTACGTGGTCGTCGCCCTCACCGGCATCTGGCTCTTCAGTGCCCAGACGATGGTGTACGCGGCGGCCGACCGCCTCTACCCGCCCGCCGGACGCGCCACCGGCCTGGGCTGGGTCACCGGCATCGGCCGCACCGGCGCCGTGGCCGGCCCCTGGCTCGGCGGCACCCTGGCCGCGGCCGGCAACGACCAACTGGGCTTCACGGCCTTCGCGTTGGCGGGGCTGCTGGGGGCGGTGGCGATCGGGCTGGTGGCGGTGACCGGTCGCGGGAGGCGGGACTGACGGCGCCGCGTCAGGCCGTCTTCGCCTCCTGGGGCCTGCCCTCGACGAAGAGCAGGCGCAGTTCTATTGCCGTCCGGCGGGCCGCCTTTGCCTGCTTGTATTCGCGGGACGTGTACCACTCCTTGAGCCGGTCCATGTCAGGGAACTCCACGACGGTCATCACACGGGACGGCGAGGGCCAGCTGCCCTCCGCCGCCTCGGGAACGGTTCCCTGAACGAGATAACGGCCGCCATGGAGAGCAATCGACGGCTCCGCCAACGCCCGGTAGGCGCGGGCGCGCTCCTCGTCCAGTACCTCGGCGTCAACGATCACGTAAGCGGTCATCTGTCCACGTCCTCCCGCGCAGGGTACTCGCCGTATAAAAAGGAAACGGCGTGTACTTTTGATGCGTCGTAGATTACTGAAACGCTGTAGAGTGTCAAGCGTGTCAGTGACATCAGGTCAGGTGCCGAGCCGGCGCGAACGGTTGCGCGCAGAGACCACCCGAGAGATCACGGCGATCGCTCTGCGGCAGATGGCCGCCGACGGCCCGGGGGCGATTTCGCTCCGGGGCATTGCCCGCGAGATGGGCATGACGGCGCGCGCGCTCTACAGCTACTTCGCCACCCGCGACGATCTGATCACCGCGCTGATCAGCGACATCAGTACCTCGCTCGCCGACGCCCTGGAGGGCGCGCGCGATGCCGTGCCGGCCACCGACCCCGGCGGCCGGCTGCTGGCCTGGGGCCAGGCCCTCCGGGAGTGGGCGCTGGCCAACCCCGCGGGTTTCCGCCTCATTTACGGCGACCCGATTCCCGGCTATCAGCCACCCGCGGAGGGTCCGGCCGAGCAGAGCGCGCGCCGCATCTGCGGCGGGCTCAACCAGCTGGTGGCCCAGGCCTGCCCGCTTGCCGAAGCGTCAACTGCATCCACTTCCGCAACCGCGGCCGACTGGTCGGATTTCCCGCCCGGATATGTGGCGAAGGTCCGAGGTGAAGTCCCGGAGCTTTCGCCTGCCATGGCCGCACTCGCGCTGCGCGTATGGGGGCGGATGCACGGTCTGGTGACGCTCGAGATGTTCGGTCATCTGAGCGCCGTGTCCCATGATCCGGCCGGGCTTTTCGAGGCCGAAATGCGCGATGTCGTCAGGGGTGTGGCGACCTCAGCCGGCTGAGGGCCCGCCGCGGTGGTCCGACTGGTGTCGATCGCGGAAGACTCGGTCGCTCGCTGAGCGACCGAGCAGCGTGCGCCAGGAATCCCCTGCTTCAGCTGAGGGAGGAGGCAAGTCGGACCTCATGCCGCAGGGCAGGCCTCACTGCCGGTGCGCCGGTCACCCCGTGGGAATGCGCGCGAACCGCCCCGCCACGCGCAGATCCGCCTCGATGTCCGCGGCCGCCTCGCGGAGTGCCGGGAGGAGGGCTTCCCGGGTCTCGTCGGGGGAGCAACGGCCCGCGTGGGTCGAGACGTTGACGGCGGAGACGACCCGGCCGGTGCGGTCGTGGACCGGTACGGCCAGGGAGCGCAGGCCTTCCTCCAGTTCCTCGTCCACCAGGGCGTAGCCCTCGGTGCGGACGTCCTCCAGGAGGGCCAGCAGGCGGTCGGGGTCGGTGACGGTATGGCGGGTGAGCGGTTCGAGGTGGGTGAGGGCGAGGCGGGCGGACACTTCTGCCGGGGGGAGGCCGGCGAGCAGGACGCGGCCCATGGAGGTGGGGTAGGCGGGGAAACGGGTGCCCAGGGTGATGTTGACGCTCATGATGCGGACGGTGGGGACCCGCGCCACGTACTGGATGTCGTCACCGGACAGGACCGCCATCGACGCGGAGTCGTGTACCCGCTCGACCAGCGCCGCCAGATGCGGCTGCGCGATGGCGGGCAGGGTCAGGCCGGAGAGATGCGCGAAGCCGAGCTCCAGGACCCTCGGGGTGAGCCGGAAGAGCTTGCCGTCCGTGGCGATGTAGCCGAGATGTTCCAGGGTGATCAGGGCCCGGCGGGCGGTGGCGCGGGCCAGGCCGGTGGCCTCTGCCACGGCGGTGAGGGAGAGTTCGGCGCGGCCGGTGCCGAATGCTGTCAGGGTGATCAGCCCGCGGGCCACCGACTCGACGAACTCGGGCCCCAGTTCCTGCTTCGACGCCCGCATCCAGCTCGCATGCGCCGCTGCGGGGTGCGCCTCCGCGTCGGTGGCGGGCGGCGCGTTCAGCGCGTACTCCATGGTGGCCACCGCCTCCCGCAGCCGCGGCAGTGCCGCCTCCCGCAGGGCGTCCGCGCTCAGCCTGCTGGTGTGGCTGACGACGCTGACCGCGCAGACCGTACGCCCCGCGGCGTCCCGAACCGGCAGGGCCACCGCGACCAGGCCGGGTTCGATGAGCTGGTCGTCCAGCGACCAGCCGGCCGTCCGCGCGGCGGCCACCCGGGCCTCGAAGCCGGTGCCGGATGCGTTGTCGGCGCCCGCCGGCGCGTCGGCGGCGGGCCGTGGCGGTACGGCGGGGAAGCCCGCGTCCGTGGGGTCGGCCGCGCGCCGCTGCCGCCAGCGCCGCCAGTCGTCCGCGTCCCATGCGTCCGCGAACAGCGCGCCCGGCGCGCCCCGTTCGGCGGGCAGCAGATCGCCGATGCGGAAGGCGAGCGACATGGCGCGGCGGCGGGTCGCCTGGTGGACGAAGCGCACGCCGTCGCCGTCCGGGACCGCGAGCGAGACCGACTCGTCGAGTTCGTCGGCGAGCCGGTCGGCGAGCGGGCCGAGCCGGTCGGGGAGTTCGGAGGCGGCGAGGTAGGCGTTGCCCAGTTCCAGGAGCCGGGGGGCGAGGACGGCGTCCCGGCCCTGGATGCGTACATATCCGAGCCGGGCGAGGGTGCTCAGGACGCGGTCCACGGTGGAGCGCGCCAGCCCCGTACCGCGCACCAGGTCACCGACCGCCTGACGGCCGCCGCCGGCCGTCAGCTCGCGCAGCACGGACAGGCTGCGCATCAGCGGCCCGACCGCCTCCGGCGGCGGTGCCGGTGCGGGCGGTGTGGTGGGTGCGGGGTGGCTCATCGGCTCTCCACGGTGCGGCGATCTCGTCGGAACCGTACCTGGCGCGCCGTTGACAGGGCCGGGGCCGGGGTTCAAACTCGGGTCAGTCCGATTCTGAACTTAAGTTCACCACGCGAACGAACCTGCCGGGTAGGCGGGCCGGACAGCGAGGGGAACGCGCCGGAACCGAAGGCGAGGACATGGCCGACATCCGTTCGCTGCACGACGCCGTCGCGGAGCTGATCCACGACGGCGACACCGTGGCGCTGGAGGGCTTCACCCATCTGATCCCGTTCGCCGCGGCGCACGAGATCATCCGCCAGGGCATCACGGGCCTCACGCTCGCCCGGATGACCCCGGACGTGGTCTACGACCAGCTGATCGGCGCGGGCGCGGCCCGCAAGCTGGTCTTCTCCTGGGGCGGCAACCCGGGCGTCGGCTCGCTGCACCGCTTCCGGGACGCCGTCGAGAACGGCTGGCCCGCCCCGCTGGAGACCGACGAGCACAGCCACGCCGGGATGGCCAACCGCTATGCCGCGGGCGCCGCCCGGCTCCCGTTCGGGGTGCTGCGCGGCTACCGCGGCAGCGACATTCCTGGCCGTACGGCCACGGTCTCCACCGTCACCTGTCCGTTCACCGGCGAGGAGCTGGCCGCCGTCGCTGCCCTCAACCCCGACGTCACGGTCATCCATGCGCAGCAGGCCGACCGGGCCGGCAACGTCCAGCTGTGGGGCCTGACCGGTGTGCAGAAGGAGGCGGCGCTGGCCGCCCGGCGCGTGCTGGTCACCGTCGAGGAGCTGGTCGGCACGCTGGAGCCGCACCCCGGCGGCGTCGTGCTGCCCAGCTGGGTCGTCGACGCGGTCGCGGTCGTCCCCGGTGGCGCCCACCCCTCGTACGCGGCGGGGTACTCGGTCCGGGACAACGCCTTCTACCGGGAGTGGGACGGGATCGCGCGGGACCGGGAGACGTTCGCCCGGTGGGTCGAGGAGCGGGTGCGGACGGACGGGGGCGGGCGGCAGCAGGCGGGCCCGGCGCCGGAGGCGGCCAAGACGCCCGCCACCGGGCCCGTCCCCAGGCCCGCCGCCACCGAAGGCGCCCTCCCCGGCACCTCCGCCGGCACCCCCGCCTGCACCCCCGACGAGCTGATGGAGATCAACGCCGCCCGCGCCCTGGCCGGCGCCCGCACCTGCTTCGTCGGCATCGGGCTGCCCAGTACGGCCGCCAACCTCGCCCGCCGTACCGTCAATCCGGACCTGGTGCTGGTCTACGAGTCCGGCACCCTCGGCTCCAGGCCGACCCGCCTGCCGCTGTCCATCGGGGACGGCGAACTCGCCGACACCGCCGACTCCGTGGTGTCCGTACCGGAGATCTTCAACTACTGGCTGCAGGGCGGCCGGATCGACGTCGGCTTTCTCGGCGCCGCGCAGGTGGACCGGTTCGCCAACATCAACACCACCGTCGTCGACCGCGGCCCCGGCAGGCCCGAAGGGCGGCTGCCCGGCGCGGGCGGCGCCCCCGAGATCGCCGCCAACTGCGGGCAGGTGCTGATGGTGCTCCGGCACAGCCGCCGCAACTTCGTGGGCACGCTCGACTTCGTCACCACCCTCGGCCACGGCAGCGGCCCGCACGACCGCGCCGCCCTCGGGATGCCGGGCGCCGGCCCGACCGCGGTCATCACCGACCTCGGCGTACTGCGCCCCGACCCGGAGACTGCGGAACTCGTTCTCACCGAGCTGCACCCGGGAGTGACGGCCGATCAAGTACGGGCCGCCACCGGCTGGGACCTCAAGGAGGCCGACCGGATCGGCGTCACCGCCCCGCCCACCGCCGCCGAACTCGCCGCCCTGCGCGCCCTGAAGGAGGCCTCGTGATCACTGACCGTCCCCGGGACGTGTATGTCGTCGACGCCGTCCGTACGCCCTTCGGCAGATACGGCGGGGGGCTCGCCGGCGTCCGCCCCGACGACCTCGCCGCGCATGTCGTCAGGGCCCTGGTGGGCCGCGCGCCAGGGCTGGATCCGGCCACGATCGACGACGTCTTTCTTGGCAACGCCAATGGCGCGGGCGAGGAGAACCGCGATGTGGCCCGGATGGCGGTGCTGCTCGCCGGGCTGCCGGTGACCGTGCCCGGCGTCACCGTCAACCGCCTCTGCGGCTCGGGCATGGAGGCCGTCATCCAGGCCGCCCGAGCGGTGGCGGTGGGCGATGCCTCGGTGGCCATCGCGGGCGGGGTGGAGTCGATGAGCCGCGCCCCCTGGGTGCTGCCCAAGCCCGAACGGGCCTTCCCGGCCGCACCGCAGACCCTGCACTCGACCACCCTGGGCTGGCGGCTGACCAACCCGCGGATGCCCGACGAGTGGACCGTCGCCCTCGGCGAGGGCGCGGAACTGATCGCTGACCGTTACGGCATCACCCGCGCGCAGCAGGACGCCTATGCGCTGGCCAGTCATGAGAAGGCGGCGCGCGCCCGGAAGGACGGCGCCTTCGACGCGGAGGTCGTGCCGTACGCGGCGGAGGGGGCGGACGAGCCGGCCCTGATACGTGATGAATCCCTCCGCGAGGACACCTCTCCCCAAGCGTTGGCGGCGCTGCGGCCCGCTTTCCGTCAGCAGGAAGGCACCGTTACGGCGGGCAACTCCTCGCCGCTGAACGACGGTGCGGCCGCGCTGCTGCTGATGGACGAGCGGGGGCTGCGCGCCACCGGGTGCGCGCCGCTCGCCCGGATACGCAGCAGCGCCGTCACCGGGATCGAGCCGCAGTACTTCGGCCTCGGCCCGGTGGAGGCCTCCGGGCGGGCCCTGGAGAAGGCCGGCCGCCGGCTCGCCGACCTGCACACCGTCGAGCTGAACGAGGCCTTCGCCGCCCAGGCGCTCGGCTGCCTCACCGGCCTGCCGGAACTCGACCCCGGCATCGTCAATCCGCACGGCGGCGCCCTCGCCCTCGGCCATCCGCTCGGCGCCTCCGGCGCCCGGATCACCGGCGCGGTCGCCCGCCGACTGGCGGCCGCGGGCTCGGGAACGGGGCTGGCCACGCTGTGCATCGGCGTCGGGCAGGGGCTCGCCGTGGTGCTGGAGCGGTAGCCGCCCCGCACACCGGCCGCCCCGCCCGCCCCCATCGCTTCCGTACCCGCACCTGTACCCGTATGTGTTCCCGAACCCGTACGCGCCCCCGCACGCGCATACGTCCCCGCACCCGAACCGCCGCATGGAGAGGGCACCCATGACCCCACCCACCCAGGCCGACATCAGCCGCGAGATCGCCGCCCTCGAGGCCGCCGCCGACCGGGCCCGCGGCGCGGGTCGCCCCGCCCCCGGGCACCCCGCCCGGAACTACGCCCCGTACCGCAGCAGCACCTCCCGTCACCCCCGCCGGCCACTCGTCGAGATCGACGCCTCCGCCGACCCGGAGGCCGTGGAACTGACCGGCCCCGCCTTCGGCGTCACCGACATCACCGACCTCGATGCCGACCTCACCCGGCAGCACGCCGGCGAGCCGCTCGGCGAACGCATCACCGTCAGCGGCCGCATCCTCGACCGCACCGGCCGCCCCGTACGCGGCCAGCTCGTCGAGATCTGGCAGGCCAACGCCGCCGGCCGCTACGCCCACCGGCGCGACCAGCACCCCGCCCCGCTCGACCCCCACTTCACCGGCGTCGGCCGCTGTCTGACCGACGACGACGGCCGCTACGCCTTCACCACCGTCAAGCCCGGCGCCTACCCCTGGCGCAACCACGACAACGCCTGGCGCCCGGCCCACATCCACTTCTCGCTCTTCGGCTCCGCCTTCACCCAACGCCTGGTCACCCAGATGTACTTCCCCGGCGACCCGCTCTTCCCGTACGACCCGATCCTGTCCTCGGTCACCGATCCCGCCGCCCGCGCCCGCCTGGTGGCCGCCTACGACCACCAACTCTCCCGCCCCGAATGGTCCCTGGGCTACCGCTGGGACATCGTCCTGGACGGCCCCTCCGCCACCTGGACCGAGGAGAGCCGCTGATGCCCCCCGCCCCGCGCCCCACCGCGGCGCTCCCCCCGACCCCCTCCCAGACCATCGGCCCCTTCTACGGCTACGCCCTGCCGTTCCCCGGCGGCGACCGGATCGCGCCCGCCGGCCACCCGGACACCGTCACCGTGCACGGATACGTACGGGACGGAGCGGGCGCACCGGTGCCGGACGCGCTGCTGGAGTTCTGGCAGGCGGGCCCCGACGGCAGCCCGGCGGGCGCCCCCGGTTCGCTGCGCCGGGACCCGGTCACCGGCGCGGTCATCGGCCGCAACGGCGTGGACTTCACCGGCTTCGGCCGCGTGCCCACCGACGCGGACGGCCACTACGCCCTCCGCACCCTGCCCGCCACCGCCCCCGCCGGGCGCCCGGACGCGGCGCCGTATCTCGCCGTCTGCGTCTTCGCCCGCGGACTGCTGCACCACCTCTTCACCCGCGTCTACTTCCCCGCCCACCAGGCGGCCAACGCCGCCGACCCGCTGCTCTCCCGGCTCCCCGCGGACCGCGCGCGCACCCTCCTCGCCCGGCCCGACGGCCCCGCCCGCCGGTTCCGCTTCGACATCCGTCTGCAGGGCACCGAGGACGGCAGCCATGAGGAGACGGTCTTCCTTGAATTCCGCTGACAAGCCGAGCGGGGACGCTACCGAACTCTCCTGTGAGCAGGGCGAAGAGGGAGCCGACCGGGGGCTGCTGGCGCCCTCCTGGGCCGGCTCCGCCGTCGCCCGCCTCACCGGCGACGCCGCCTATCTGCGCGCCATGCTCGACGCCGAGGCCGCGCTGACCCGCGCCCTGGCCGCCCTCGGGCTCGCCCCGGAGACGGCCGCCGCCGCCGTCACCGCCGTGACCCACCGTCTGAACCCCCGCGACCTCGCGCTGCGGGCCCGCGCGGCCGGCAACCCCGTGGTCCCGCTCGTCGCCGAGCTGACCGCCGCCGTCGCAGGCCGTGACCCGGACGCCGCCCCCTACGTCCACCGGGGCGCCACCAGCCAGGACATCCTGGACACCGCCACCATGCTGGTCGGCGCCCGCGCCCTGGACACCGTCCTCGCGGACCTGTCCCGCACCGCCGATGCGCTGCGCCGTACGGCCGCCGAACACCGCGACACCCCCATGGCCGGCCGCACCCTCACCCAGCATGCGGTGCCCACCACCTTCGGCCTCAAGGCCGCGGGCTGGCGCAGCCTCGTCCTCGACGCCCGCGACCGGCTCTGCGCCGTACGGGCCGCGCTCCCCGCCCAGCTCGGCGGCGCGGCGGGCACCCTGTCGGCGTTCCATGCCTACGCGGAGGCCGACGGCCGGGTGCCCGCGCCCGACCTCGGTGTCCGGCTCCTCGCCGCCTACGCCGCCGAGACCGGCCTCGCCGAACCCGCCCTGCCCTGGCACACCTTGCGCACCCCGGTCGCCGACCTCGCCGGCGCGCTCGCCTTCACCGCGGGCGCCCTCGGCAAGATGGCGGCCGATGTGCTGACCCTGACCCGTACGGAGACCGGCGAGCTCGCCGAGGGCAGCGGCGGAGGGGGGTCCTCCCGGACGGAGTCCGGGGGATCGTCGGCCATGCCGCACAAGGCCAATCCGGTGCGCGCCACCCTGATCGCGGCCGCCGCCCGCCAGGTCCCCGCGCAGGCCGCGGTGCTGTACGGGTCCCTCGCCGCAGAGGACGAGCGCCCGGCCGGTGCCTGGCACGCCGAATGGCAGCCGCTGCGGGAGGCCCTGCGCCTGGTGGGCGGCGCGGCGCGGGACGCCGCCGAACTGGCCGCGGGGCTACGGGTCCGGCCGCACCGTATGCGGCAGAACCTCGACACGACCCGCGGCCTGATCGTCACCGAACGCCTCGCCGCGGCCCTCGCCCCGCTCCTGGGCCGCGCCGAGGCCCGGCGCACCCTGGAGGCGGCGGCCCGGCGCACCGCCGAGGAGGGCATCGCCCTGTCCGAGGCGCTCGGCCCCGATGTCCTCGCCAAAGCCCAAGCCCTTCCCGACGGCGCTCCGGAGAGGTTTCCCGACGGCATCCCTGAGGGCTCCCCTCAGGGCTGTCTCCGTCAACTCCTCGATCCCACCGGATACTTGGGATCCGCCGGTGCCCTCGTCGACCGGGCCCTGGCCCGCCATCCCTCTCCCCAGCGCAACCCGCAGGAGCCCACCCCATGACGCAGCCACCCGCCACCTTGCCCCTGCAGCACACCGTGGACGGCGCCGAAGACGCCCCGCCCTTGATCCTGGGCCCCTCCGTGGGCACCTCACGCTCCCTCTGGAGCACCCAACTAGCCGCCCTTTCCAGCCAGTTCTGCGTTATCCGCTGGGACTACCCCGGCCACGACGGCGCCCCGGACTCCACCCCGGCCACCACCGTCCCCGGACTGGCCCGCCGCGTCCTCGCCCTCGCCGACTCCCTCCGCCTCGACCGCTTCGCCTACGCCGGGGTCTCCCTCGGCGGCGCCGTCGGCGCCTGGCTCGCCGCACACCACCCGGAGCGGATCGCCTCTCTCACCCTGATCTGCTCCTCGGCCCGCTTCGGCGCACCGGCCGCCTGGCACGAGCGGGCCGCGCTCGTCCGGGAGAAGGGCACAGGACCGGTCGCCGACGCGGTCGCCGACCGCTGGTTCACCCCCGCCTTCGCCGGTTCCCCGCAGGCCACGGCCCTGGTCGACGCGCTGCGCCGCACGGTGACGCCTGCGGGCTATGCGGCCTGCTGCGACGCCCTCGCCACGTACGACCTGCGGGCCGATCTGCCGCGCATCGCCGCCCCCACCCTCGTCATCGCGGGCCGCGAGGACCCCGCCACCCCGCCCGCCCACGCCCGCGAACTCGCCGACGGCATCCCGGGCGCGACCCTCCTGGAACTGCCCGGAGCCGCCCACCTCGCCGTCGTCGAACGCCCCGCACCGGTCCTCGCCGCCCTCCTCGCCCACCTGGCCCCCTTCACCCAAGGAACCCCGCAGTGACGGCCGCACGCCACACCACCGTCGGCATCATCGGCGCGGGTCCCGCGGGCCTGCTGCTCGCCCGCCTCCTCCACCAAGCCGGCATCGACTGCCTCGTCCTGGAGCACCGCGACCGCGCCTACGTCGAGCAGCGCCAGCGCGCGGGCATCCTCGAACAGGGCACCGTCGATGTGCTGCGCGCCTGTGGGGCGGGGGAGCGGATGGACCGGGAGGGCCTGGTCCACGACGGCATCGAACTCCGCTACGACCGACGCGCGCACCGCCTCGACTTCCCCGCACTGACCGGCGGCCGCCGGGTCACGGTCTATGCCCAGACGGAGGTGGTCAAGGACCTCATAGCCCTCCAGCTGGCGTCCGGCCCGTCCCTGTTGTTCGGCGCCCAGGCGGTCGCCGTAGAGGGCGCGGACACCTCCCGCCCCCGCATCCGCTACCGCCACGCAGGCCGGGAACGCACCCTCACCTGCGATTACGTCATCGGCTGCGACGGCTTCCACGGCGTCACCCGCAGCGCCGTCCCAGAGGGCGAACGCCGCACCTACGAGCGCAGCTACCCCTACTCCTGGCTGGGCGTCCTTGCCGAAGTCCCGCCGTCCTCCGATGAGTTGATCTACGCCCATTCCGAGCGCGGCTTCGCCCTCTTCAGCATGCGTACGCCGACCGTCAGCCGCCTCTACCTCCAGGTCCCCAACGGCACCGACCCGGCGGACTGGCCCGACGACCGCATCTGGGAGGAACTCGAGGCCCGCGCGGCCCTCGACACCCCCTGGAAGCCGGCGCGCGGCCCGCTCACCGCCAAGTCCGTCCTCCCCATGCGCAGTGCGGTCACCGAACCGATGCGCTACGGCCGCATCCTCCTGGCCGGTGACGCCGCCCACATCGTCCCGCCCACCGGCGCCAAGGGCCTCAACCTCGCCGTCGCCGATGTCACCGTCCTCGCCCGCGCCCTCACCCATCTGCACCACACCGGCTCGACGGAGCTCCTCGACGCCTACTCCGACACCTGTCTGCGCCGCGTCTGGCGCGCGGAACACTTCTCGTACTTCATGACGACAACCCTGCACACCGACGCGCACCAGACCCCGTTCGAGACCCGGCTCCAGCTCTCCCAGCTCGACCGGATCGCCACCTCGCCACATGCAGCGGCCGAACTGGCGGAGAATTACACGGGGTTGCCGTTGGAGTGAGAGAGGGGAGTCGGGGTGCGGCCTTTGCGGGCGACACAGGAACTGATCGACGGGCGCGTCGGACGAAGGGAGGCGATGGCCGTCGAGGTCATCCTCCGCCACGGCTCACGGGCCGATGCGGAGGCACTGTTCCCGGTCTTCCTGAGCAGCCCCGAGGCGCATGAACAGCTGGTTCCGGTCTTCGCCCGCCACGGGGACCGCTCCCTGGCCGAACGCCTCCTGGATGCGGGCTTCAAGGACGGCCGACTGCGCAGGGGAATGCCCGCCAACGTCCTGCACGCCCTCGGCTGCCTCGGTCATGAGCCGGCCGAGCGGCTGCTGTGGGACCACATCGACACCCCGCTCCACGACGCGGACGCCTGCCTGGGGCTGCTCCATCTGCCCTGCCGGAGTCTGCGTACCGAGATTGCGCAGGCGCTGGAGCGGCACGCCGGTGCCGCATGGTTCCCGGAGTTCCTGCCCGCCCTGGCGGCAAAGACCGGCGACCCATCGTGGCTGGGGCGCCTCGTCTCCTGGGGCGCGGTCGCCTCGACCGACTGCAACGGCGGGCTGATACTGGGCATTGCGCTGTACGGGGATGCTGCCCGCACGGATTACCGGCGAATGCTGTGGAACCCGGACTGGGAGGCCTACGGCGGCGGGACCGGGGCGAATCTCTGGGCGTACGCCGGTGCCCTCGTACTGGGTCTGGGGATGGTGGACCTGTACGCCGACCTGGTCACCCGGCTGCGGTCCGACGCAGACCCGGCAGTCAAACGGCACTGTGTGCGGACATTCGCCGCCCTGCTGCGCCTTTGGGCGGGCCGACGCTGGTGCGGCCTGCGCATGGCACCGGAGCCGACGGAGACCTGCGAGGCCCTGCACCACCTCGTATTCGAGTGGTCCACCCCGCACACGGATGACTCGTTGATCGGGCTGATCGGGGATCTCTTCGGCCCCGGTCATCCACGGCAGGCAGAACTGTACGAACTGGAGCGGGAGTTGGAGATCCGGGCGCGGCACGAGTGGGAAATCGGGGAGCTGAAGTCCCGCTCCACGGCGGACCATTGGTAATTCGATTGCCGTGGGCCGGGTCCCTTTGCGACGGTCGCCGCATGCCAATCCACGACCGAATCGACGATCTGCGGGCCAGGGAACGGGACGGAAACCTCCCGGAATTCGTGCTGTTCTGGGGCGGGCCCACCCCCAAGGGCTGCCTGAGCCAGTGGTATCACTCCCCCTTCACCCTCGACGGCATCACCTACGCCACCGCCGAGCACTACATGATGGCGGAGAAGGCCCGGCTGTTCGGCGACCGGCGGAACGAGACCCGGATTCTCCGTAATCCGGCACCGGCGCTGGCCAAGAGTTTCGGGCGGGATGTGCGGGGATTCGACGAGGAGACCTGGGTGGCGCACCGCTACGGGATCGTGGTGACCGGTAGCCGGGCAAAGTTCGCCGCGCATCCCGAGCTGCGGGAATTTCTGCTCTCCACGGCCGGAAAGGTTCTGGTCGAGGCCAGTCCGGAGGACACCGTCTGGGGCATCGGCCTGGAGGAGCACGAGCCGGAGGCGCGGGTGCCGTCACAGTGGCGGGGGCTCAATCTGCTGGGGTTCGCGCTGATGGACGCGCGGGAGAGCCTGGCCGCGGCGTAAGCAGTCAGGGCGCACGGCTTGTCCGTGAAGGAGCAGAGCCCTTCGCCGTCCGGGATCGGGGCATCCGGCGCGAGTGCGCTGATAGGGACGAGGGCGGTGAATAATTGACGAGGTGGCCGGCGCCCGTCATGAACTCCCCGCCCTCGAACGGGACATTGTCGTCACGCCAGCCGACGCTCCGGATGGCCTCCCGCCGCACGTCCCGGTCCGGCCAGTCGATATCGGCGATAGTGACGATGTCTTCGACGACTTCCGGGGTGAGGGGACAGACGGCCACGTAGTCGCGGATGACGTCCTCTTCGGCCTGGGACACGCCCGGATTTCCCTTCGCTCACGGTCAGCGGCAGTCGCACATTACGCCGCTGAACCCGGTCCCGTGCCTCCCCATTCGCCCTGTTCCCGGTGCCCTTCCCGGTACCGCACCAGCAGCATCGCCGCATCATCGTGCAACGGCCCCTCGACATGCTCGACCAGGTCCTCGCGCACCGCGCGCAACGCCGCCTCGGGGTCGGGGTCCTTGAGGAGGGCGGCGCGTGCGTCGAGGGGGTAGAAGCGGCCCGCCGCATCGCGGGCCTCGGTGACGCCGTCGGTGTAGAAGAGCAGCTGGTCGCCGGGGGCGAACGGCACGGTGTAGGGGAGCGGGGCGTCGGTGTCGTGCTCGGCGAGGCCGAGGGGGAGGGCGCGGTCGGGCGGGGCCGCGTAGCCGACCGCGCCGGTGGGGCGGACGACGAGGGGGGCCGGGTGACCGAAGTTGAGGAGGGTGGCGTGCGGGGCGTCGCCGACCTCGGCGAGCACGGCGGTGACGAAGCGTTCGCCTCCCAGGTGCCGGTTCAGCGCCCGCTCCACCCGTTCACCGACCGCCGACAGATCGGGTTCGTCGTGCGCCGCCTCGCGGAACGCGCCGAGCACCACGGCCGCGGTCTCCACCGCCTCCAGGCCCTTGCCCTGCACGTCCCCGACGATCATCCGTACGCCGCCGGGCGAGGTCACCACCTCGTACAGGTCCCCGCCGATCCGGGCCTCGGCCACCGCCGAGGTGTAGGAGACGGCGATCCGCAGCGGGCCCGCACCGCGCGGTACCGGGCGCAGCAGGACGCGCTGGGCGACCTCGGCGATCGACCGGACGCTGGCCAGTTCCGCCTCGCGGCGCTGCCGCATGACGGCGGCCACCACACCGGCCGCGGTGACCCCGGCGACGGTCAGCAGCGCGGTCGGCCCACGCCGTCCCTCGAACACCTCGCTGTAGAGGCCCAGGCCGACACAGAGGACGGCCGCGATCAGCCCGACGAGGACCGTACGACGCCAGCCGCCGACCAGCCCGGCGAACGCCGGCCCCAGAGAGACCAGCGGCAGCAGGCCGATCCCGGGGCCCGCGGTGAGGTCCCCCGCACAGACCACGGCCATGACGGCGTACGGGAGCGCGAACAGCACCCGGGAGCCGGTGCACTGCTCGGTGTTCGACACGGCCAAGGCGCAACTCCGACGGGGGCATCAAGGGCGAGGTGTGGGTGGGGGAAACCGCCCCCGACCTGAGCATATGCGTCATATGACGGTCCGAAATACCGTGCATACGGGTCTGTTATCAAATCGCCGTTCAGGCCGCCGTCCAGACCGCCGTCCAGGGGGATGCGAGGGGGCGGGGATCTTACGTACCCATGACGCGCGGGCCGGCGCGCGGGCCGGAACGCCGTACCGCGCTTAGCGTGACCGACATGCGTGTACTGGTCACCGGCGGCGCCGGATTCATCGGATCGCAGGTCGTATCCGAGCTCTCGGCGCGCGGGCACGATCCCGTCGTCCTCGATGCCCTGCTGCCCTCGGCCCACCCCGAGCCGCCCGCGCCGCGGCCGGGGGAGCGCCGCATCGTCGCGGACGTACGCGACCGGGCGGCCGTCGCCGAGGCCCTGCGGGGCGTCGACGCGGTCTGCCACCAGGCGGCAATGGTCGGCCTGGGCAAGGACTTCGCGGACGCGCCCGACTATGTCGGCTGCAACGACCTGGGCACCGCCGTGCTGCTGGCCGAAATGGCCGCGGCCAAGGTGGGGTCACTGGTGCTCGCCGGGTCGATGGTGGTCTACGGGGAGGGGCGCTACACCTGCCCCGAGCACGGAGTGGTGCGGCCGGGGCCGCGCGCGGTGGCCGATCTGGACGCCGGACGGTTCGAGACGCGCTGCCCGGCCTGCGGCGCGGAACTGCGGCCGGGCCTGGTCGCCGAGGACGCGCCCGCCGACCCGCGCAATGTGTACGCGGCGACCAAGCTCACCCAGGAGCATCTCGCCGCCTCCTGGGCGCGCGCGACCGGCGGGCGCGCCGTCTCGCTGCGCTACCACAACGTCTACGGGCCCGGCATGCCCCGCGACACCCCCTACGCCGGTGTCGCCTCGTTCTTCCGCTCGGCACTGGCCCGTGGTCAGGCGCCCACCGTGTACGAGGACGGCGGCCAGCGGCGGGACTTCGTGCACGTACGGGATGTCGCCGCGGCCAACGCGGTGGCGCTGGAGGCCGTGGCGGAGCGGGAGCCGGGGGTGCTGACCGCGTACAACACGGGCAGCGGGGAGCCGCGCACCGTAGGGGAGATGGCCCGGACGCTGGCCGCGGCGTCCGGCGGGCCGGAGCCGGTGGTGACGGGGGAGTACCGGCTGGGCGATGTCCGGCACATCACCGCCTCGTCACGGCGCATCGCGCGGGAGCTCGGCTGGCGGGCGGCGATCGGATTCGCGGAGGGGATGACGGAGTTCGCACGGGAGGGGATGCGGGCGGGCCCCGCCGGTGCGGCCCACGCCCTGCCGCGCCCGGCCCCGGGCCCCGGCCCCGCCCCGGTGGACGTCGTCCTGCCCTGCCTGGACGAGGCCGCCGCGCTGCCCTGGGTGCTGGCCCGTATCCCGGCCGGCTGGCGGGCGATCGTCGTCGACAACGGCTCCACGGACGGCTCCGCCGCCCTCGCCCGCGACCTCGGCGCCACCGTCGTCCACGAACCGCGCCGCGGCTTCGGCGCCGCCTGCCACGCCGGACTGCTCGCCGCCGACGCCGACATCGTCTGCTTCTGCGACTGCGACGCCTCCCTCGACCCCGGACTGCTCACCCCGTTCGTACAGGCCGTGCAGGACGGCACGCACGACCTGGTGCTGGGCCGCCGGCGCCCGCAACAACGCGGCGCCTGGCCCCCGCACGCCCGCCTCGGCAACCTCGCGCTGACCCGGATGCTGCGCCGCCGCACCGGCCTGCGCCTGCACGACCTCGGCCCGCTGCGCGCCGCCCGCCGCACCGCCCTGCTCGGCCTCGGCCTCACCGACCGCCGCAGCGGCTATCCGCTCCAGATGGTCGTCCGGGCCGCCGACGCGGGCTGGCGCATCGCGGAACGCGAGGTCCCCTACCTCCCGCGCACCGGCCGTTCCAAGGTCACCGGCACCTGGCGCGGCACCTGGCACGCGGTACGCGATATGCGCGGTGTGCTGCGCGAGCCGCCGCTGACGACCCGTACGACGACGGGTACGGACACGCAGGAGGCGGCCCGATGAGCGACGAACCCGCAGGCTGTACGGGACCGATGACCGGACCCGCCGGCGCCACCGGCCCGACCACCGTCCTGGTCCTCGCCAAGGAACCGCTCCCCGGCCGGGTCAAGACCCGGCTCACCCCGCCCTACACCCCCGACGAAGCCGCCCAGCTGGCCGAGGCCGCGCTGCACGACACCCTCCAGGCCGTCCGCAGTATGCCCGCCCGCCGCCGCGTCGTCGTCCTCGACGGCCGCCCCGGAACCTGGCTGCCCGCCGGATTCGAGGTCCGGCCGCAGTGCGCGGGCGGCCTCGACGAACGGCTGGCCGCGGCCTTCGCCGGCAGCCCCGGACCGACCCTGCTCATCGGCATGGACACGCCCCAGGTGACTCCTCAACTCCTCGCACCCGCACTGCAGTTGGACGCCTGGCGGGACTGTGACGCCTGGTTCGGGCCGGCCGAGGACGGCGGCTTCTGGGCGCTGGGTCTGGCCGACCCCGACCCCCAACTGCTCCGCGGCGTCCCGATGTCCACCCCGCACACCGGCGCCGCCCAGCGCGCCCGGCTGACCGAGGCCGGACTGCGGGTAGGGGAGCTCCCGCCGCTGCGCGATGTCGACACGGCCGCCGACGCCCACCACGTCGCGGCCGCCGTGCCGGGCGGACGGTTCGCCGCCACCCTCGCCCGGCTGACGGCGGTCCCCGAATCGTGAGCCCCACCACGAACCGCGCCCTGACCTGGGGCGCCGACCCGTACGCCGACGCGCTGCGCAGCGGCCGCGGCCCACTGTTCCTGCGCCGCCCCGACGGCTGGCTGCTGCCCCTGGAGGTCGAGCGCTGGTGCGCCGGTGCCGACGCCGCCGACCTGTCCGCGCTGCGCCGCTGCGAGGGCCCGGTCCTCGACATCGGCTGCGGCCCCGGCCGGCTCGTCGCCGCACTCGCCGCCCAGGGCAGCCGGGCGCTCGGCATCGATGTGAGCGAGGCCGCGGTGGCCCGTACGGCCGCGATCGGCGGCGCCGCCCTGTGCCGCTCGGTCTTCGACTCCCTTCCGGACGAGGGGAGTTGGGGCACCGCCCTGCTGCTCGACGGCAACATCGGCATCGGCGGCGACCCCCGCGCCCTGCTGCTCCGGACGGCCGAACTGCTCGTCCCGCGCGGGCTGCTCATTGTGGAGACCACGGCCGCGGACGTCGACGAACGGGTCCAGGTACGCGTCGACACCGGGCACGGCGGACGCCACGGGCAGGACGGACCGGGCGGCCTGTTCCCCTGGGCGCGGGTGGGCACGCCCGCCCTGCTGCGCCACGCCGCGGCCGCGGGCTGGGCGCCCGTGGAGCAGTGGTCCGTGGCCGGGCCGCCGGATCACCGGCCCGAGGGCGCCGAGCGCTGCTTCGTGGCCCTGCGCCGCCGCGCCCGCGCGACCATACCGCGCAGCCTGGGCGCCGCCGTACGGCCCGTCAGCAACAGGGCGGACAGCGCGAACAGCCCGGCGGTGACCAGCAGCCAGCGGGAGAGGAAGCCCTCGCCGGGCAGGCCGGTGGCGGACGCGTAGTGCGCCGCCGAGGCGCCGCCCGGCGCGCCCGCCGAGCCCGCGATCAGCGGAAACCACACCAGCAGCAACAGCCCTGACAGCGCGGCGGGAACCCGTACGTACGCCGTCCACGCCCGGTGCTGCCCCGTGCCCACCGTGGCCGCGCACACCGCCCGGTCGGCGAGCGAGTACAGCGGCAGCAGCACCAGATCGTGCACCAGCGCCGCCCCGACGAACCACACCACGACCAGCGGCCACTGGGCGCCACCGAGCAGCCGCAACCCCGCGTACCCGGTCAGCGCGAACGAGCCGAGCATCAGCAGCAGATGCAGCGACCCCTCGCCGTACCAGCGGCGGTGCCGCAGCCGCGCCAACCACATCCGCAGACTCGGCCTCCGCCGTGCCCGGCCCTTCATGACAGCTCTCCAAAGGTCAGCCGGGCCACCCACTTGGTGTTGACCACCCCGGGCGCCGCCGGGACGATGATCCGCGCCGGGCGGCCGTGGTCCTCGGACAGTTCCGCGCCGCCCACCCGCAGCGCGAGGAGCGCACGCCCGTCACGCACCTGGTTGGCGCGCAGCGCGGCCCGCCGGAACGCGCCGTGCAGCTGGAGCGACTCCACCAGGACGTCCGGTGGCCGCTCCCCGAGCCCCACCAGCGCGGCCAGATCGCGCAGCCGCACCCCGCTCCACAGCTGATCGTCCGTCGACCAGCCCTCCACACAGGCGATCGGCAGCGCCGCCTCGTGCTGCGGCATCCTCAGCAGCTCGGCGCGGCTCAGCCGCACCTGCCGCCCACCGCCCTCGACCGTCAGCCGCCAGTCGTCGCCGGTGTCCTGCGGCCGGATCCCGGCATAGGCGGCGGTCTTGTTGATCTGGAAGCCGTTCGGACCGCTGCCGGGGTCGGCCCCGCCGTGCGGCGCCAGCAGTGCCGTACGCCGCCACCACCCCCCGATGCTCTGCCCCGCCGTCGTGGCGAGCAGCAGCAGCGAACCGCCGCCGGCCAGCCACAGCGCGCCGCGCCGCGAAACGGTCGGCGGGGCGGGCTCGCGGGCGACCAGCTCGGTGTCGTCGGCGTCCGCCTCCGGGTCCCTGCGCTCACGCAGCGCCCGTACGGTGCGCGGCATGCGCAGCACCACATGCGCCACGAACGCGCCGATGAACACCCATGCCCCGTAGAAGTGCAGCGCATAGAACGACCCCGGGAAGAGATAGTCCAGCTGGATGTTGAGAATCCCGGTGACGAACTCGAACAGCGCCCCGCCGACCAGCAGAAGCAGCGACAGCCGCTCCAGCGCATGGCCCAACGACCGGGCCGGCGGCAGCGTGAAGAGCTTCGGGATCACCGACCACAGCTTCGCCAGCAGGACGGGCACCAGCGCGACGCCGAGGGTGACATGCACCCCCTGGGTGACCCGGTAGAGCCAGTGCGGACCGGTCGGCCAGGCGAAGAGATAGAAGCCCAGCACGCCCTTGTCCGGCGTCTTGTCGTTGACGCCGCCCGCCAGATTCGGGTTGTACGCGGCGTACGACAGCAGGCCGGTCACGAACAGCAGCGTGATCCCGGCCAGCAGGACGACACCGAGCAGCGCCGTCAGCCGGGGGCCGCGCAGCGGACTGCGCCAGAACGACGGTGAGGTGGGGGGAGTGAAGCGGGAAACGGGAAGGTGGGCACGCATGGTCAGGTGTCCTCGACGGTTTGCGCGACGCGGGTCCGCCGCGGTGCTCCGACGGTATGCCGCAGCGGGTGCCTCCAGGCCGCCACGACGCATGACGAAACTCTGACGGCGGTGCCGCGGCACGGCGTACGTGACCGGACCACGCCCTAGCGTTCCGGTGTGACCACTCGTGTGACCACCCGTGAGACCTCCGAAGCGCGTCGAGTGCGCCGCGCCGATCTGCTGGCAGCCGCTGCCGGCGCCCTCCTCGTCGCGCTCGCCGTCGTCGTCGGCACCGTCATCCAGCACGCCACCGGCAATCTGCGCGTCAACTGGCCCCCGCTGTACGCCTCATGGTTCCCGCACCTCGGCCCCGGCACCCCCGCCGCGTTCGCCGTCGCCGTCCTCGTCATCGCCTACGGGCCCCCGCTGGCCGCCCGGCTGCCCTGGCGCGGCCTCGTACTCGCCGGCTGGCCGGCGGCGATGGCCTGGACCTGGTCGCTGGCCCTGATCGACGGCTTCCGGACCGGCATCGCCGGCCGCCTCACCACCGAGTACGAGTACCTGACCGTCATCCGCCGCTTCGACCACCTCGGCCCGGCGCTGCGCGACTTCACCCAGCACATCCTGCTCCAC
Organism: Streptomyces sp. NPDC048483; assembly: GCF_040651455.1. NCBI lineage: Bacteria > Bacillati > Actinomycetota > Actinomycetes > Kitasatosporales > Streptomycetaceae > Streptomyces > Streptomyces sp. NPDC048483. The sequence continues at coordinate 2,048 of NZ_JBEZJZ010000074.1, read as the reverse complement.
CACGGGCCGGACTCCTGGCCCGCCCATATCGCGGGCCATCCGCCGGCCGCCGTCCTCACCTTCGTCGGCCTCGACCGCATCGGCCTGGGCGGCGGCGCCTGGGCCGGTATCTGGTGCATCACCCTCGGCACCTCCGCCGTCGCCGCCGCCCTGATCACCCTGCGCGCCCTCACCGACGAGCCGACCGCGCGCCGGGCCGCACCCTTCCTCGTCCTGGCCCCGGCCGCCGTCTGGGTCGGCACCTCCGCGGACGGCTACTTCGCCGCCGTCGCCGCCTGGGCCCTCGCCTTCCTCACGCCCGCCGCGACCCGCACGACGCGGGCCCCGGCGGCGGCCGCCCTGACCGCGGGCCTCCTCTTCGGCCTCACCTGCTACCTCTCGTACGGCCTCACCCTCATCGCCCTGATCGCCGCCGCGATCCTGCTGGTGACGCGCAGCGTCCGTCCGCTGCCCCTGGTCCTGGCCGGGACGGCGGCCGTCGCGGCCGTCTTCACCCTCGCGGGGTTCTCCTGGTGGGAGGGGTACCGCCTCTTGGTCGAGCGTTACTACCAGGGCGTCGCGGCGGTCCGCCCGTACGCGTACTGGGTCTGGGGCAACCTCGCCTGCACCGTGGTGATCACCGGTCTCGCCACCGTGGCCGGCCTGCGGCACGTCCTGGCGGCGGCACCCCCGGCCCTGCGGCGGCTGCGCCACTCGGGGACGGCGGCCGACGACCGCCTGGTCGTCCTCGTCCTGGCAGCCCTCGCCGCTCTCCTCGCCGCCGACCTCTCCGGCATGAGCAAGGCCGAGACCGAACGCATCTGGCTGCCGTTCGCCCTCTGGCTGCTGCCCGCGGCCGCGCTGCTGCCCGCCGCCCACCGCCGGCACTGGCTGACGGCTCAGGCCGTCCTAGCCCTGCTCATCAACCACCTTCTGTACACCGGATGGTGACGACCAGTCGGGGTAGCTGGACCAGGCGAACATCGAGCGGGCGGCCTTCACCCGGCCGGGGCGCAGGATCCGGAGCGGGCCGCGGTTGCATGCGGGACAGTCGGCGCGGGTCAGCGGCGAGGCGACCCGGCGGCCACCGACGATGTAGTCAATCCGCCGCTGTCCGGACAGATCGATGGCGTGGCGGATCTCGTACTCCTGCTCCCACCCGTATCCGCAGTGCAGGCAGACGAACGCATACGCCTCGTGAACGGTCTCGGTGTCCCTGCTGTCCATGGTCACCACTGCCTCTCCCCGGGCCCCGCGCGGCTTCGCGCCGGGAACGGATCCGTGCCGCATCTCTCCATTATTGCGCCGTCAACGGCAATTGCGGGCGGTGCGGGCGCGGGGGGCCCGCCGATGCCCGTACGCGCCTGCCATCAGGCACAACGCCCCTCACCGGGGATCCGCCACCAGGTATAAAGACGCCATGGGTGCCAAGGGACACGATGCGAACTCCGGACACGGTCACGACCACGATCACGATCACGGTCGGGCCGAGGGTCCTGATCACGGACCCCTCGGTGACCCTCTCGACGACGACACCGAGGACGTCATCGCCGCCGTGCTGACCGCCTCCCGGCTGTTGGTCGCGATATCGGCGCGGGCCATCGCGGAGACCGAGCCCGCGCTCACGCTGCCCCAGTTGCGCGCCCTGGTGGTGCTGGACGGCCAGGGCCCGGTCAAGCTCGCCACCCTGGCCGGCGCGCTGGGCGTCAACCCGTCCACCGCGATGCGGATGGTCGACCGCCTGGAGGCGGCCGGCAGCGTCAGCCGGCAGGCCAACCCGGGCAACCGCCGCGAGGTCGTGCTGAGCCTGACGGCCAAGGGCCGCGGCCTGGTCGAGCGGGTGGTCTCCCACCGGCACGCGGAGATCGCCGAGATCGTCTCCCGGCTGTCCGCGGAACAGCGCGCCGGCCTGATCACGTCGTTGCGTGCCCTCACGGACGCGGCCGGTGAACCCCGCGTCGCACCGCGCCCCGCGCCGCCCCCGGAGTCGGCGGCGCCTTACTGATCATTTCAGAATGAGTTCGGTGCGGCGGCTGGGAGTTGGCGGTGTCATCGGGCAGGGTCTGGTG
>NZ_JBEZJZ010000073.1:0-41855 GCF_040651455.1 Streptomyces sp. NPDC048483 | reverse complement strand
AGGGCGACAACGCGGCGCCGGAGCAGAAACCGCCCACTGAGGACGCCAGGATGCGCCGCCCCCGCCCCAACGACCGCCGCCCGACGCCCCGTTGGCGGCCCCGGTGGCGCCGTTCCACCCCCCGGATTCCCCTCGCATGGCCCGTACAGCTTTCGCTAGCGTGCGGGCCATGACTGCTTTTCCGTCCGCCGCCCCCGAGGCCCACCCCCGCATAGCGGACGTCCGCGAGCGCACCGCGTGACCCCGCTCGTCGTCGCGGCCGTCCTCATAGCCGCCCTCACCCACGCCAGCTGGAACGCGATCGCCCACGGCATCCGCGACCAGCTCCTCGCCTTCACCCTGGTCGGCGGCGGCGGCGCCCTGTGCGGCGCCGTCATGACGGCCTTCACCCCCCTCCCCGCCGCCGCGGCCTGGCCCTTCCTTTTCGCCTCGGCCGTCCTCCACGTCGTCTACCAGGTCCTGCTGATGCAGTCGTTCCGCCTGGGCGACTTCGGCCAGATGTACCCGATAGCCCGCGGCACGGCGCCCCTGGTGGTCACCGTTCTGGCCGCCGTCTTCGTCCACGAGGTCCCCGACGCATGGGCCCTGGCAGGTGTGGCCCTCGCCTCCGCAGGCCTGGTGGGCGTGGCCCTCTGGGGCATCCGCGGCTCGGGCACCACACCCCACTGGCCGGCCATCATCGCCGCCCTGGCCACCGGCCTGTCCATCGCCGCCTACACCACCGTCGACGGCCTGGGCGTACGCGCCTCCGGCAGCTCACTCGGCTATATCGCCTGGCTGATGATCCTTGAAGGCCTGGCCATCCCCGCGTACGCCCTCGCCACCCGCCGCCGCCAACTCCTCACCGAGCTGCGCCCCATAGCCCTGCGCGGTCTGGCCGGCGGCGTCCTCTCCGTCTTCGCCTACGGCCTCGTGCTGTGGGCCCAGACCCGCGCACCCCTGGCCCCCATCGCCGCCCTCCGCGAGTCCTCCATCATCGTCGGCGCCGCCATAGGAGCCCTCTTCTTCAAGGAACGCTTCGGCATGCCGCGCATTGCCGCGGCGGGCCTGATGGTGGTGGGCATCGGCCTGATGCTGCACTCGGGGTGAGCGGCCCGGTGCGGGGCGGGCAGCGGGCGTTCAGCGCCGTCGACGGGTGAGGGCGGCGTTGGCCTTCATCAGCGCCGGAATCAGCACGTAGGCGGCTATCGGGACGACGATCGCGGTGAGGATCAGCGTCCGCAGCAGCAGCGGCAGGCCGGCGGTGACCGGCCCGATCAGCCCGAGGACGACGGTGACCGTCGGATAGATGGCCAGCCAGGTGATCAGCGCACGCCGGTGGGTGGACGGGGCGGGGGCGGGGGCGGGGGCGGCAGGAACGTTCACGGACATACAAATCTCCTGGTCAGAGAGACGGGCAACAAGGAACGAGACAGGCCGAAGCGACGGGAACGACGGCAACGGCAACGGCAACGGCAACGGCGATATCCAACCAACGGGTTGGAGTCTTGCACGTGGCCGCCACAATCTCCAACCCAATAGTTGGAGATGCGTTAAGGTCCCGTCATGGCCTGGGACACAGCACGCACCAAGCGACTCCTCCTCGACGCCGCGGTGGACGAGTTCGCCGAACACGGCCCCGAGGGCGCCCGCGTGGCCCGTATCGCGACCCGCGCGGGCATCAACAAGGAGCGGATCTACACGTATTTCGGCAACAAGGAGAAGCTGTTCGCCGCGGTGCTGGAATCCGAGCTGGCAAAGGTCGCCGCCGCGGTCCCCCTCACCGACGAACAGGCCGCTGACCTCGCTGATTACGCAGGCCGGATCTTCGACTACCACCACGGGAACCCGCACTTCGCCCGACTGCTCGCCTGGGAGGGCCTGCTGTACGAGGGCCGGGTGGCCGCCGAACCCGAGCGCGCCACCCACTACGCCGCGAAGATCGCCGCCGTAACCCGGGCCCAACAGGCCGGCGCCCTGACCGACGAGATCGGCGCGGGCGAACTGATGCGCGCGGTCATCGCCTTGACCGTCTCCTGGTTCACTCTCCCGCAGCTGGCTCCCCTGCTGACCCCGGCAGCCACCGAGAGCGCCCCGACCGCCCAACGGGACCTACTGGTCACCCTGATCCGCCACCTGACCACGTGACCACGTGACCACCACAAGGAGACGTACGGCGGGTCACCCGGCAACGTGGGAAGCAGCGGCCCGTACCAGGGCCTGGGCCCGCGGATCCGCCGTCACATTCTTCTGCATCCCATTGGTGATGTACCCAAAGGCAAGCCCGCTCTCGGGATCCGCAAAGGCAAGCGCACCACCCCGCCCCGGATGCCCGAATGACCCTGGCCCCAAAAGGGGCGACGCCGCCCCGTGCAACATGAACCCGAGCCCGAACCGCGTATTGACCAGCAAGGTCCGGTCGAGCCCGGCGGATTCCTCCGTACGCGCCAGCGTCAACGTGGCCGGCGCAAACAGCCGCGCATGCCCGTCGACGGGCCCCATCAGAGCCGCATAACAGCGGGCCAACGCCCGCGCCGTACCCATTCCGGCCGACGCCGGAAGCTCGGCAGCCCGATACTCCGCGGCATTCTCATCGGCCGCGGGCGATATGGCCTCAAAAGCCCGCCGTGTAAGCGACGAAGGATCCGCATAAGCCTCGGCCACCGACCGCTTCGGCCGCACCCGCAATCCGGCGGCTCCCCCGCCCCCGGCCGCCGGCGCCTCGATCTCGGCCAGCCGCCCCACACGTGACTGCATCGCCGCCGGAAGCCCGATCCACAGATCAAGCCCCAGCGGCCCGGATATCTCTTCCGCAACCCAGCTGCCGAGCGACCGCCCCGTAACCCGCAGCACCAGCTCACCAATGAGCCAGCTGTAGGTCTGCGCGTGATATCCGTGCTCGGCCCCCGGCTCCCAAACAGGCGCCTGGGCGGCCACTGCCGCCGCCCCGCTGATCCCGTCAATCGCCTGCGCGGGCGTCAGCGGCGTATCCAGAACGGGCAGCCCGGCGCGGTGCGACAGCAGATGCCGTACGAGCACCCGCTCTTTCCCCGCCGCCTTGAATTCGGGCCAATACGTGCCCACGGGCGCATCAAGATCCAGCAGTCCCCGCTGATGCAGAAGCAGCGGAACAATCGCGGCCACGCCCTTGGTCGCGGACCGGACGACCTGAGCGGTATCGGCCTCCCAGGGGGCACCCCCGTCCGGCGCGTCCCCGTCCTTGGCCCCGCCCCACAGGTCCACAACCTTGCGCCCGTGCAGGTACACGGCGACCGCCGCGCCCCGCTCCCCGCGCCGCGCAAAGTTGTCCGCGAAGGCGTCCCGGACCGGCTCGAAGCCGTCCTCGACCGTGCCCTGGACGTCCACCACTGATTCCCGCTTCCCACTCATCCGTCGCCTTGGTGACCCATCAATGGTGCAACGCGCAGATCAGTGCTGATGACCAGGGTCCAGACCAGTGGGGTTCCTCACATCATTCCGGCCGCAACGGCATCAAACGGGCAGCGTCACGGACCGCGGATCAAATCCGAACGGCAACTCCAGCCGATGGGTCCGCATCAGCTCCTCATCGCACAGCAATTCCTGGGTGGTGCCGTCCGCGACCAGCACTCCGCCCGACAGCACAACGGACCGCGGACACAGCTCCAGCGCATACGGCAGATCGTGCGTCACCATCAGCACGGTCACATCCAATGACCGCAAAATGTCTGCGAGTTCACGCCGCGATGCCGGATCGAGATTGGACGACGGCTCGTCGAGGACAAGGATTTCCGGCCGCATTGCCAGCACCGTGGCCACCGCAACCCGGCGCCGCTGCCCGAACGACAGATGATGCGGCGGACGGTCCGCAAATCCCGCCATTCCGACCCGCTCGAGCGCCTCCATGACCCGCTCTTCCAGCTCGGCACCGCGCAGTCCCGCGGCCGCGGGCCCAAAGGCGACGTCTTCCCGAACGGTCGGCATGAACAGCTGGTCGTCGGGATCCTGGAAAACAATCCCCACCCGCCGCCGGATCTCGGCCAGGTGCTTCTTTCCCAACGGCAGCCCGGCGACGGTCACCGACCCGGCCCCCGCCTCGAGAATCCCGTTCAGATGCAGGACGAGCGTGGTCTTCCCCGCTCCATTGGGCCCGAGCAGCGCCACCCGCTCGCCCCGCTCCACGGACAGATTGACCCCGAAAAGCGCCTGATGCCCGTCGGGATAGGCATAGGCGAGCCCGGAAACGGCGAGCGAAGGCGGCGTCGTCACGCTCGCAGTCGCGTTCGTATTCGCGTTCGTTGTCACGCTCGCAGTCGCGTTCGTATTCGCGTTCGTCGTCGCGTTCGTCGTCGTACTCACAGCGTCCATCCCAAGAGGCATACAGCAAGGGCGGAAAGGGGCAGCACCGCGGCGCGGGTCCATTGCGCGCCACTGGCACGGGTATCGGAAAGAACGGGCATCGTGCCGGTGTACCCCCGGCTGACCATGGCGAGGTGCACCCGCTCTCCCCGCTCGTAGGAGCGGATGAACAGAGCGCCGGCGGACTTGGCGAGCACTCCCCAGTGCCGTACGCCCCGCGCCTCGAATCCTCGCGACAGCCGCGCAATCCGCATCCGTCGCATCTCATCGGTGATCACATCGCCGTACCGAATCATGAACGACGCAATCTGTACGAGCATCGGCGGCATCCGCAGCCGCTGCAGCCCCAGCAGCAATTCCCGCAATTCGGTCGTCGAGGCAAGCAGCACGGAAGCCGCCACGCCCAATGTTCCCTTGGCCAAGATGTTCCAGGCCCCCCACAGCCCGGACACACTCAGGCTCAGCCCACCGAGATCTATGTGCGGCCCCTCCGCCACAAATGGCATCAGCACCGCAAACGCCACAAACGGCACCTCGATCAGCAACCGCTTGAGCAGAAACCCGGCCGGAATCCGCGCCACGCCCGCGGCCGCCGCAATCAGCACCGCGTACAGCCCGAATGCCCAAATCGCCTCCCGCGGCGTGGACACCACGATCAGCACAAAGCAGAAAACGGCCGCGATTTTGCAATGCGGCGGCAGCGCATGCACCGGCGAATGCCCATGGCGATAGAGCTTATGAGCGTGCCCGGCCCCCATCAGACAAGCCCGCCCGAAGCATCGGCAGCCTCGCCGGTCCCCAGCGCCTTGCGCCGCCGCAGCACCACAAAAACCCCGGTCCCGACGGCCAGGGTCGCCCCGACGCCGATCACGCCTGCAAGCCCGCCCGACAGCCGCGCATTGGTGATGTCCTTGACGCTGTAGTCGGCCAGCGGCGAATCCTTGCCGGCGTGCTCCTGGGTCTTCTTGTCGATGCCCTGATCGTGGGCGACCTTCTCCAGGCCGTCGGGGTTGGCGGAGGCGTAGTAGCTGATCCCGCCCGCGCAGACCAGCGCGGTGGCCACCCCGGCCAGCCACACACCGCGAACCGACCGGCGGGGAGCCGGGGCGGCCGGGGCCGACGCGACCGGCTCGGCCTCGCGCGCGGCCGTGGTGACATCGTCCGTACCCGGCGCCGGAACATCGAGCGGCGACGTCCGCAATTCCAGCGGCTTGGCCAGGCCCCGCGCGCCATAAACCAGATCCGGCCGTACGGCAATCACCGCACCCACCGTCAGCGCCGTAATAGCGGCCTCACCGATACCGATCAGCACATGCACCCCCACCATGGCGGTGAAAACCTTGCCGATCGACACATCGGCCGTCCCGCCCAGCGCATACATGGCCGTAAACGCGACCGCCGCGGCCGGCACCGAAATCAGCGCCGACACAAACGACGCCACCGGCACCGAACGCCGGCTCCGCGGCAGCACCTTCACCAGCCCACGGAAAACGGCATAGGCAACAACGGTCGTCACTATCGCCATATCGGTGATATTCACGCCCAGCGCCGTCAGACCGCCATCGGCAAACAGCACCCCCTGCATCAACAGCACCACCGACACACACAGCACACCCGTGTACGGCCCCACGAGTATCGCCGCGAGCGCACCGCCGAGCAGATGCCCACTGGTCCCGGCCGCAACCGGGAAGTTCAGCATCTGCACCGCGAAAATGAACGCCGCCACCAGCCCGGCCAGCGGCGCCGTCCGGTCCGCTCCCGCCCCGCTGCCGCCCTGCCCCGCACCCTCCAGCTCACGCCGGGCACCGCGCAGGCTGACCGCTACCGCGACGGCGGCGACGGCACCGGTCGCCACCGACACCGGCGCATTGATGAATCCATCGGGTACGTGCATCTCAGGCTGTCTCCGCTCCAGGCTCTGTAACCAGCCAATGGTGAGGCCTCCTGCAAAGTTGTTGCAAGAGCGCCCACGGTGCGAAACGCCACAGCCGCCTGTTACTGCCCCGTAACGCAGAGCACGCTCCCGGCGGACAGGCCTTAGGCCCAGGTCGGTGTCCAGGTCTCGGCGTCGGCGTGCGGGGCCCGGCCGGAGCGGAGGTGGTCGCGGAGTGCGGCGAGTGTCGGGTGCGGGTTGTCGCGGTGCCAGACCAGTGAGTGCGGGTAGACCGGTGTCGGACCCCGCATGGCGATACGACGCAGGTCGTGGTCGGCGGGCCAGAGGAGGCGTGTCTGCTCGCCGACCAAGGTCGCCAGTGACCGGGAATCGGCGAGGGTGTCCAGCAGGGGCTCGGTGCCGAAGTCGGGGCCGGTGACCTCGATGGTGAGCCCGAACGCGGCGGCGAGGTCACCGTAGAAGGCGGCCCACTCGGTGCCGGGAACAAGACCGGGCATCCAGATCCGGTGCCCGACGAGTTCGGCAGGCGTGACCGCGTGGGCGGCGGCGAGCTCGTGGGCCGGTCCGGTGAGGAGCTGGACGGGCTCGTCGAAGACCCGGGCGGCCTCGACGTCGTCGGGGAGCTGCCGGCCGGGCATGGTGACGGCGCGGAAGGACGCGTCGATCGTGCCGGACCGGATGGCGTCGACGGCCGCGTCGGCGTCGAAGAGGGTCACGACATCGAGCTCGGCCTCAGGGTGTGCGCGACGGAAGTCCCCCAGCACGGCAGCCGGGCCGAGCCGTCGGCCGATCACATCCACGCGCAGCGCGCGGCGGCCGGGACGCACGGAGGCGACCGCCCGCTCCTCGGCCCGCAGGAGATCGCGGGCGTGGGGCAGGAACGCCTGTCCGTCGATGGTGAGCTCCGCGCCTCGCGCGGTGCGGGTGAACAGCCGCACGCCGAGGGTCTTCTCCAGCGTGGCGATGCGCTTGGAGACGGCCTGCTGGGTGACCGACAACTCCGCGGCGGCGTCCTGGAACCGCCCCGCGTCCGCGGCGGCCACAAAGGTGCGCACAGCGTCGATATCCACGCCGGCCACGCTATCCGCACAACGAATGGTTGTGCCTCGTAGCTGATCGGTTGTTTGATCTCGCCCTCTCCTCCTCGCTTTGATGCCGGTGGTCACCGCGTGGTGGTTCGGTCGGCGAGGGGGGCGGTGGGCATGACGGGCAGGCGGGCGCTGGGGCGTCGGTTCGGGTGGTTGTGGGCGGCGTTTGCGGTCAGCTCGTACGGCTCGGCGCTCGGCCTCGGCGCGTTTCCCCTGATCGCGGTCCTGGTGCTGCACTGCGGGCCGGCCCAGGTGGCGGCGCTGGCTGCCGCAGGGCGGGCCGTGGGAGCCCTGGTCGCGGTGCCGCTCGGCCCCTGGGTGGAGTTCCGGCGCAAGCGGCCTGTCATGGTGGCGATGGACCTGACCCGGTTCGCGGCGCTGATGAGCATCCCCGCCGCGTTCGCGCTCGGCCGGCTCGGCTTCACCCAGCTCCTCGTGGTCTCCGTCGTCACCGCGGCGGCCGACATCGCGTTCAGGGCGGCGAGCGGCGCGTACCTGAAGGCGCTTTTGCCGCCGGAGGACCTTCTCGTCGCGAACAGCCGGTTCGAGTCCACGACGTGGACCTCGACCACGGTCGGTCCGCCGCTCGGCGGGGCCGCGATCGGGATGTTCGGCCCGGTGACGACCGTGGTGGCCGACGCGGTCAGCTACCTGCTCTCGGCGCTGGGCATCCGCGCCATCGGCGGGACGGAGGCGCGCCCCGCGCGGACCGGTGCACCACGGCTGCGAGCAGGTGACCTGCTCGACGGCTGGCGCTACATCCTCACGCACCCCACGCTGCGCCCGCTGTTCTTCAACATGATCGTGGTCAACGGCCTGATCATGGCCTCCGAGCCGCTGCTCGCCGTACTTCTGCTGGGCCACCTCGGGTTCACACCCTGGCAGTACGGCCTCGCGTTCGCGGCCCCCTGTGTCGGCGGCCTGATCGGCTCACGCCTGGCGCATCGGCTCGCGGCGCGGTTCGGCCGGCACAAGGTGATGCTCACCGCCGGGGTGCTGCGCGCGTGCTGGCCGCTCGGGCTGGCGTTCGTCCGGCCCGGTGTCCCCGGGATCGTCCTGGTCATCGCCGTCCAACTCGGCCTGGTGACCTGCATCGGCCTGTTCAACCCGATGCTGGCGACCTACCGGCTCGACCACACCGCCCCCGACCGGGTCGCGCGCACCCTGGTCGCGTGGTCGATCAGCAGCAGCGCCGCCATCGCGGTCCTGACCGCCCTGTGGGGTCTGCTGGCCGCCGTCACCAGCCCCCGCACCGCGATCGCCGCCGCCGGAGTCCTCCTCCTGGCCACCCCGCTGCTTCTCCCGCGCCGCGAGAACGCGCCCCAGAACAAGCCGACTGGTGCCGGAGTCCAAGAAGCTGCCGATCGTGTCTGAGGCCGGAGCTTCGGTCGGTTCTTGAGCCACCGGCGGACCCAAGCCAGGGTGACGGTGCCCCGCGGCGTCGGCGGTGGCGCGCCGGGCGCTTGCCCCTGGCTCAGGACATCAGAAGCTGAAGCTCATCAGCGCCCCCGACTCCAAGCGGGCCGTGGCCTCGAAGAAACTCACCAGCGTCTCGAAGGCCACCTTCAGATACTCGGGTGCGCCGTCATCCTCGGGATCCCAGATCTGGGGTACACCTCTTCCTCGTCCATCCGAACCGGGTCGTCATGCGTGACCAACCGCTCCCACGGCAGCGCCCGCAGCGTCTTCGCCATGTCCTGGACGTCCTCGACGCTCCAGCCGAACAGCGTGCCTTTGTCGTCTATCGGGTAACCGTCCATCAAGAACTCAAGGGGCTCATCGGCCTCTTCAAGCAGGAACTCCAGGCCGGCCCAGGCCTTGTCGAGGTAGCCGTCGGGGTCGTCCGGCCGGAGCTCGTCGACCTCCCGGAGGAACTCCCTCGCCCACTCGGTGTCCTTCTCGGCTCTGTCCAGCTCCTCCGGTGTCACGCGCGTGAACGAGATGACCATGCCCATGGAGACAGCCCCCATCATCGAGTCGAGATCGATCCATCGCGACGACGAACTAATGTTCCCTATCTCACTGACAGTGCGGGCGTAGACGCCGAAGCCGGGCGGACATCGACTGCCGCACTGTCGCGAAGGCAGGTTCCGGGCCGTCACCGCGCTTCACCACTGAATCTGCCGACGAATCTCCGACTCAGGTCACTGGCCGAGCGTGTGCCGCCGCTGGTGCGGGCCGGGCGGGGCGAAGTTCAGCCCGTTCTCGTCGAGCGCGTTGAAGACGGTCACTCGGCCGTCGGGAAAGAGGAAGCTCACCTCCACGGCCCCTTGGGCCATGTCGTTGCCGGTCCATTCGAGCAACTCGACGCTCTGGAGGACCTCGCCTCGGAGAGCCTGCAACCCGGGTAGCGGCTCGGGCCGCCACCGCAGGTCGAAGCCCGGCCATTGAACCGGACGGCGGGGGTCGATCGTGGCCCAGGTAAGGGAGAGATCGTCGAACTTGAAGTGGTTGATCTCGACCTGTTCGCCGTCGAAGTCGAACAGCACCGGGCAGTCACAGAACCATTCGTCGTCCTCGAGGTCCCAGACCGCCCAGACCCTCGTCAGAGGACGGCCGATGAGCCCGCTCAACCGTCGCCCGTGCGCCTGAGCCACCGCGCCGGCGCCGTTCAGCCACTGCGGCCGGTAGCCCTCAACCCCGAAATCGAACACGCACTGATCCTGCCAGCCGCCGCTCTCGCGAGGGAGCCGACATTTTCCGCCGCGCCCGACAGGGAGGGTTCAGCTCAAGGGTCCGAGGTCAGGCGCGCTCGGCGCCGTGGCCCGTATGTGACGTATGAGGGCAGTCAGTTCGGCCGGGGTGGCTGACAGGACTCGGTGCGGGGTGTCGCTCTCGCGGAGGAGGATGGTGTCGTTGACAATCGCGAGTTCCACGCAGTCAGGCCCGTCCTGACCACCGGAGAAGGACGACTTCTGCCATGTGACGCCGTGTGCCATGTCGAGCCCCCCAAGCTTCAAGAAGCGTTCGCTTCCGTCCCTACATGACGTAGAACACCGCGAATCGGGAATGGGTTGCCGACGGTCACTTCGCCTCACCCTGTACGTGCCGCACGAAGGCCGCGATCTCGTCCGGGGTGGCCGACAGCATCCGGGACGGAGTGTCGTTCTCGCGGAGGAGTATGGAGCCGTTCACAGCGGCGAGTTCGACGCAGTCGGATGAGTCACCACCGCCGGAGAACGACGACTTCTGCCACACGGTGCCCTGTGTCATGTCGGGACCTTTCACATGCTCTGCACGAGGCGATGGACAAAGTTCCTCGACTCTACGACCCCCAGCGCTGCCTCCTCCACCTTGCGACGTACCTCTCGATAGCGGTTGAGCTGCGCTTCCGCGTCCAGAAGGTGTCCACCGTGCGGGGTGTCCATCAGAACCGTGTCCAGCTGCGGAACCGGGCCGCTTGCATACACCAGCGGGTCGCCGACCCCGGCAAACCCATCTACGTCGAACGGGACGATCCGCACGGTCACTCGCGGGAGCTCCGACTGTTCCAAGATGTGGAGCAACTGACTTCGGGCCACCTTGTTGTCTGCCGCCCTGATCCGCAGCGCTGCCTCGTGGATCACCGCCACATAGGGTGCGGACAGTTCCTGACGGCGCAGCCGGAAACGTACGCGCACTTCGAGCTCTTCCTCCGACAGCGTCGGCACTGTGGAGGCGAAGATCGCCCGCACCTGCTCTTCAGTCTGGAGAAGAGCAGGGATGTGCATGCTCTGAAACGTCCACAAACCGAGGGCGTGGTGCTCCAATTCCGCCACATCCAGATAACCCGAAGGCACCCACTCCCGGTACTCCTCCCACCAGCCGCGCACACGCTCAGTCGCCATGGCGGCCAGGACATCCACGAGTGCTGCGTCTTCGCACGCGTACTGGCTGGCGAGATGACGTACGCGCTCCGCACTCACCCCCACCCGACCCGCCTCAGTGCTGGAGAGCCTGCTTTCGGCGATGCCCAACTCCCGCGCACCGTCCCGGCCTGTCAGGCCTGCCCGCTCGCGGAGCTTGCGCAGTTCGACGCCGAGCCGTTCCTGACGCGCAGTGATGACCGCCCTTGAGGCCATGTGGCCCTTCCTTCCCCGGTGTTGAACGGTACGAGTATTCCAGCCCGGCTTGACGGAGGGAAAGTTTTACCCCTACCGTCAGTGACGTATCGCACACGCAGTGAACTCGGCATCCGGAAGCGCATTGCCCCGCCCTGCCAGGACGGCCGCGACATTGCCACCGCCTGCCCACCCGCCGCGTACGCATCAACTCACTCCCCTCAACCCGGAGTTACGCATGCCCATCTCCATGGTCAAGCCCTGGGAATACTCCCTCTACATCCCCCACGACCCCCGCGCCGTCCCCATCACCCGTCGCACCCTCCACCTCATCCTCACCGCACACGGCCTCCCCCATCTCATCGAGATCGCTGAACTCCTGGCCACCGAGCTGATCACCAACGCCGTGCGCCACACCGAGGGCCCCGCGGCCCTCCGTGTCCACTGGGCGGACGGCATCCTCCGTCTCGGGTCCTGGGACACGGACCCCACGCCACCCGCGCTCGTACTGCGCCTCACCGACGACACCGAGAGCGGTCGCGGGCTCGACCTCGTCCACTCCTGCTCCGACAAGTGGGGCTGGTACCCGCTGCTGAGCACCGGAGACCTCGGCAAATACGTCTGGTGCGAGCTGGCGGCGGCCGCATGAGTGCGGCGTCTCCCCTGGCAAGTTCTGGCAAGTTCCTCGTAAACAGCGTGAGTTAGCGGAAAGCTCACGCACAGAGATCGCTGCCTTCAGCGGAGGTGGACGTCATGACCTTGCGGAAGCTCGGCAAAGACCCGGAGAGCCCGAGTGGTGGCTCCCCCACGGTGTACCTGGACGAAGAAACGGACAACTACCTGGTTCAGGGCTGGAAGGTGGTGGACCCGGATCGTCTGTCCCAGATGGACATCCCCAGTCATGAGACGGTGGTCGAGATCCCCCGGCGCATGGTGCGGTTCTTTCTGGAGGTGAAGGGTGACTAGGGTCCCGCCGTTCGAGGAGCTGTTCCGCAACTGCCAGAGGTCGGCGATCCATCTGGAGATGCGCGACGGCTATATGAAGTCGGACCCGGCGTTCATCGACTGGAGCGCAGGCCACGCCATCGAACCCGCGACACGATGGGGCGACTGGCTGCGGCTGGTGCGCGAAGCGACCTCCAGGGGGGTAGAGGTGCGGCGGGCCAGAATCGTGTCCGAGCCGGTCAGTGCGTACATCCGTTTCGAGTACGAGGTCACCGAAGGCCTCAACCTCGCGGCCGGGGAGAAGGTGCGCTGGCTCTCGCGTCGCAAGGCCACAGACATCGCCCTGCCAGGCAATGACTTCTGGCTCTTCGATGCCGGTCTTGTGCTGGTGAATCACTTCGATGGAAACGGGGATTCCCTGGAGCACGAGGTCACCACGGACCCCAAGGTCGCCGAACTGTGCGCGGCGGCATTCGAGGGCGTGTGGGAACGAGCCGTGCCCCATGCGGAATACCAGCCCGTCTGACGGACAGGCGGTTGTCCGGCGCCCAGCCCGAGCAGTATGACCTCACCATCATCGAGCGTTCACCAGGCCAGGAAGGCCTTGGGCCAACGCCTGCGCGAGATACGGCTTGACGCCGGCCTCACGGCGCGGGCGCTGGCCGCGTTGGCCGACTGGCACGAATCCAAGTGCTCCCGCCTGGAGAGCGGCAGCCGCAGCCCGTCGGAGCCGGACCTCCGTGCCTGGGCGCTGCATTGTGGTGCGCCACACCTTGCCGAGGATCTCGTGACGACTGCTCGCGGTATCGACGGCATGTATGTCGAGTGGCGCCGCATGGAGCGCTCGGGGCTCAAGCAGGCCCAGGAGTCGGTTCTCCCTCTCTGGGAGCGGACCCGGCGTTTTCGTATCTACTCCTCGTGGCTCATTCCCGGCCCCGTCCAGACGGGGCCGTACATCAAGGCTCTGCTGACCTCAATCCGCAATCGCCGGCAGCTCGTCGACGATGTGGATGCAGCCGTACGGGTACGCATGGAGAAGCAGCGCATCGTGCACGAGGGAAATCATCGCTTTGCGATCATTCTCGAAGAGAGCGCCCTTCGCTACCGGATCGGCGGATGCGAGGTCATGGCAGGTCAACTGCGGCACCTTCTTGTCGCCGCATCGCTGCCTTCGGTGAGCCTCGGCATTGTGCCACTTGACGCCGACCGGTCCGGGCTCTGGCCGGTCGAGGGCTTTTTCCTCTTCGACGATGTCCAGGCCAACGTCGAGCTGGTGTCCGCCCACCTGACCGTCACGCAGCCGCACGAGATCAATCTGTACGCCCAGACGTTCTCCACTTTTACCGAACTGGCCGTGTACGGCGGTGCGGCGCGCGACCGAATTACGGCGGCCATCGACTCGCTTGGGTGACTCCTGGCAAGTTCCGGCACATTCATTGAGGCGCTGACCTGCCCGTTCCTAGCGTGATGCGCATACGGAGAGACCCATCTCCATTCAGCAGACGCGCTCGGAAGGGATGTCCCATGCCCAACGTCTACGACACGCCCATCAACGACGCCCGGTTCACCACGTTCTGTGGCGGCAACTTGGGAGGTGAGCACGAGACGTGCCTCTCCATCGCCGAAGTCCCCGGGGTGACAGGGGCGTTCGTCCTGCACGACACCAAGCCGGAGGGCGCCGGACGAGAGCTCCGCGCGACCGCTCAGGAGCTCGACACGTTCGCCCTTGGCTGGGTGAGGGAGCGAGGGCTGGAGTGCTGAGCCGGGAGGGGCACTGGCACGGTTACGGTGCATGGGTCGGAAGCGGCAAGGAATACGGGCGGGAAGGCTTGCGTCGGCCTGGCCGGCATCCGGGCGACGAGCAGACCCGCGCCTTTCTGGCTTCGCCCCTGCCTCCCATGATGGTCGGCCACTGGCTGCTGCGGCGGGACCAGACTGCCGCCGAGCGCACCTGGACGCGTGCAGTCGACGCCGTGTCCTGGCTTAAAGGCATCTACCGGGAGAACCTGCCGCTCGACCGGGAGGACGGCAGGACGGCGTACTGCGGCCTCCACGTGAAGACGGCCTACGCGCTCGATGCGCTGCCCCGTGGCGTGGATGTGACCTGGGCCTACTGGATGACCTCGGGGTCTCTCACCTCGTACTCGGTAGTGGCATGTCCCAATCGCCCACATCCGGACATCGCTTGCCCACTTCCACCTGACTGACCGAGCGCTGCCGAGGAGAAGACACATGTCGTTGAATCTGTTACTGAGCGGCGGCACGGGGGAAGTGCTGAGCTCGTGGCCGGATGAACCGCGCGTATACCACCGAGGCACAACCGAACTCGATCGGAACGTGCCGTTGTCCCTCCTGGAGACGTACATCGACTACGGCCTTCTGCCACCGCAGTACGTCGCGGTGGTCAAGGACGGGCAGGCCGTGCACCCCGGCCGGTTCTCCCAAGACGGCGCGCTGCTCCCGGAGAAGCTCCGCGGCCTGATCGACGAGGGCCACACCGTGAACCTCCGGGAGGCCGAGCGCGCGATCCCCTACCTGGCCCAGGTGTCGTACCAGATCCAGCGCGAGACGGGGTACCCGAATCACGTGAGTGCGATCGTCACCCCGCCCGGAAAGCAGGGGCTCAGACACCACTGGGACCAGTTCACGGGGATCATCACGCAGCTCACCGGCCGCAAGCGATGGCCCTTGTGGTGCCCCGTCGTCGATCGGCCGGTGGATGACTACCTTTCATCGCCCCAGGTATGGAGTCCACAACTGCAGGAGCGCTTCGAGACAAGCCCGCCGGATCTCGAGTTCGAGTTGGCGCCAGGCGACACCTTGTTCGTCCCGAGGGGCTGGGTGCACAGCCCCTACGCGGTCGGGAGCGACACGAGCTGCCACCTGACTTTTGCGATCAAGGACCGGCCCTGGCTGTGGCTGGTGCAGCAGATCATCGACTTGGCCGTGGAAGAGAAGTCGTTCCGAGCGGAGGTGCCTCCGCGTCTCTTCACCAAAGATCTTGAGACCGGGGTCCGCACGGCGCGTTCCATGGTGATCAACTTCCTTGACCGGTTCGATCCGGCCGACGCCACCACACGAATCGGCGAGGCGGCTATCAGCGACCGGCGCTGGCTGCGGCCGCATGGCTCACATGGCTCACGCGCTGCGGATGCGGCCGCCCCGCCGCACCAGCAAGGCCCCCAGGGCCGTGCGCCGGTGCAGGACCGCGCGTCCGGCGCGGACCGTGGTGATCAGGCCCGCGCCACGCAGTGCGGCCGCGTGGGCGGAGGCGGTGGCGTTGCTGACGCCCAGGCGGCGGGCGAGTTCGGTGGTGGTGTGCTCGTCGGCGAGTCGCTGCAGGATGTCGAGGCGGGTGCGGCCGAGGACGGCGGAGAGCGCGTCATCCGTGCCGCCGGTGCCGTCCGGGGTGAGCGGCAGGCCCGTACCGGCCGGGTAGGTCAGGAACAGGGGGCGGCCGGGGAGGTCGGAGATGAGGGGAGGGCCGGTCCAGTGGAAGGTGGGGACGAGGACCAGGCCGCGGCCTTGGAGGGTGATGTCGCGGTCGTGTTGAAGTGGTGAGGTGAACTCCCAGATGGAATCTTGGAGTTGGGATGAGGGGGCGAGTTCTGTCAGGGCGCCGGCGATGCCGTGCTCGGCGGCCGTCAGGGCGTGACGGGTGAACTCCGTCCGGTGCAGGTCCTGGATCAGGGGCCATACGGGGCGCAGCGCCGTATCGAAGGCGGCTTGCTGGGCGCGGCGGAGGAGGGTCCAGGCGTCGGCGTCGCCCCGGTGCAGGTCGCGGATCCATAGGGGTGCCGGGGCCGGGCGGTTGGCGTGGACCCGGTCGAGTTCGGAGCGGACCAGGGCAGGGGGCGAAGCCCGTACGGTGTCCAGGCCCTCGCGCAGGCTGTCGCTGAAGACGTCGATGAAGAGGGGGGCCTCGCCCGCGGGGACCAGGTCCCCCAGCGGGCGGACGGCGTCCGGCAGGGACCGGAGCAGCCGGCGGCGCCAGCGGCCGAAGAGGAGCTCCTCGTCGGGGACGCACATCTTCATCAGGGCCACGTTCAGCTCTTGCAACGGTGCCGGCCGGGGGGCGAAGCGGACGCGGGCGAAGTCTTCGGCCGTGAAGTGGATTCGGATCGGCACTACTCCCCCTTCTGACGTTGCGCCAGCGTTTCGGGCCAGGCCTGAACGTTCGCCCGTAGCTCTTGGTGGGCGCCAGCATTCGGGATGTCGGTCGGCCCCCTTCATTCACGCAAGGGGGCACCAGAAGGCGCAAGGACCGACGTCACAAGAGGCCCGAGGGGGAACCGTGTTCGGACGAGTGATCAGCTACGGAGAGGTGGACCGGCGGACGGTCACCAGGTCGGCAATGGCAGCGGCAGCCGCCGCGCTGGGCACCGGGCTGCTCGCCGGCTGCGGTGTCGCGGAGGCCGGGCAGGGAGGGACCGGCGGCGGGCTCACCCTTCGCCTCCCGGCGCCGACCGGGCCGTACCGGATCGGGGCGACCACGCTCTACCTGGTCGACCGGTCGCGGCGCGATCCGTGGGAACCGAAGATCGCGGTGCGGGAGGTGATGGTCACGGTGTTCTATCCGGCCCGTGGCGCCGGCGGCGGCCATCCCGTCGCGCCGCAGATGACCAGGGATGCCGTGGAGCTGTTCACGGCGATCGACGTCCGCGTGCACCGCTTGCCGGTGAAGGGCGTGGACTGGGCCGCCACCAGGACCCATGCCCGTACGGGGGCGCCCGCGCAGCCCGTACGGCGGCCGGTGCTGCTCTACACGCCGAGCGGCGGCGATGCGCGCACCCTCGGCACCGGCACGGCCGAGGAGCTGGCGAGCCATGGCTATGTGGTCGTCACCATCGATCATCCGGGAGATGCCGGGGAGGTCGACTTCCCGGTTGCGCGGGCGGGGCGGGCGAAGGTTCGGCCCACCGTCTTCCGGGGCGACCCGCGGGCGGATCCGCGGCAGTTCCGCACGATGATCGACACCCGGATCGCGGACATCCGCTTCGTACTGGACCAGCTGGCGGCGCTGGCGGCCGGACGGAACCCGGACGCGGCGGGGCGCCCGCTGCCCAGGGACCTCGGGCGGGCGCTGGACCTGCGGCGGGTGGGCATCTACGGCCACTCCGCGGGCGGCACCGCCGCGGCCGGGGCGATGTACGAGGACCGGCGGATCGGGGCGGCGGTCAACCTGGAGGGCTTTCTGGACCACCCCTCGGACCCGCCCGGCCGGAAGCCGGAGCTGTATCCGGTTGCGCGGCACGGGGTGGACCGGCCGCTGCTTCTGCTGGGCAGCGAGCACTTTCCCGCCCGGAGGGAGCTGGAGGGTTCCTGGTCGGCGATGCTCGCCCATCCGGGAGGGCGCACCCGGCGGCACCGGATCGACGCCGCCAACCACTGGGTGTTCTGCGACTACGCGGCGATGGCGCCCCGGTTGCAGGACGCCGGGCTGATGAGCGCGAAGGACCGGAACGCGCTGGTCGGTGCCATCGGGCCGGCCTCCTCGGTGCCCATGGTGCGGCATTACGTGCACGGGTTCTTCGCCCGGCAGCTGCCCATCCGCTGACCGGCCGGTCAGCGGCAAGGGGAACGAGTTCGAAGGATGGGGCGTGGGTACGCGGCCGTGAGGTGGTGAAACCGGCAGCGCCACGGGCGCCGAGTTGCCGCCCTCCCCCCACCCCGAAACCATGGTGGCGTGAGCGACGCACGCGAGGCCGTCGAGCCGCCCCCGGGAACGAACCCGGAGGCGCAATCGGAGGCACAACCGGGGACGAACCCGGAAGCGCTTCCCGCCGAGCCCCGCGGCCGCTTGCGCCGGATGCCGGTCGCACAAGGGCCGCCCCCCGGCTCCTACCTGCGGTATCCGCATCTGCACGGTGATCTGCTCTGCTTCTCGGCGGAGGACGATCTCTGGGTGGCCCCGATCGCGCCCCCGGGCGAGGAACCGGGCCGCGCCTGGCGGCTGACCGTCGACCGGACCCGTATCGGCCACCCCCGCTTCTCCCCCGACGGCCGCCATATCGCCTTCACCACCTGGCGCAGCCTCGACCCGGAGGTGCATCTCGCGCCGGTCGAGGGCGGCCCGGCCCGGCGGCTGACGTACTGGGGGAGCACGGACGCCCGGGTCTGCGGCTGGACACCGCCCGATTACGACGGCAGCCCGCACATCCTCGCCGTCTCCTCGCACGGGCAGCCGTTCTCGTACTACTCCTGGGCGTACAGCCTGCCGACAGACGGGAGCCCGGGGGGCAAGCTGCCCTGGGGGCCGGTCTCCGATATCGCGGTCGCGGACATCGGCGGGGAACACAAGACGCTGCTGCTCAGCGGCAAGCCGCCGCACGAGCCGGCCTCCTGGAAGCGCTACCGGGGCGGCGCGATGGGGCGGATGTGGCTGCACGGGAACCGGATGGTGCCGGATCTGTACGGGCATCTGGACTCGGTGATGTTCGTGGACGGCCGGATCGCGTTCCTGTCCGACCACGAGGGCGTCGCCAATGTGTATTCGTGTCTGCCGGACAGTACGGACCTCCGGCGGCACAGCGATCATGCGGACTTCTACGCCCGGCATGCCGCCACCGACGGCTCGCGCATCGTCTACCAGTGCGCGGGCGACATCTGGCTGATCGACGACCTGAGCCCGGGCGCCCTGCCGCGCAAGCTGGCGGTACGGCTGGGCGGGCCGCGGGCCGGGCGGCGCACGTACCAGGTCCCGGCCGCCTCGCACGTCACCTCGCTCGCGGTGGACGCCACCGGGCGGGCCAGCGCGGTCGGCGTCCGCGGGAGTCTGTACTGGCTCACCCACCGCGACGGGCCGGCCCGGACGATCCACGACGTACCGGGCGTGCGGGTCCGGCTTCCCGAGATGCTGGGCTCCACCGGGCGGATCGCCTACGTCACGGACGCCGAGGGGGAGGATGCGATCGAGATCTCCGACCTGCCGCGGGCCAGTGCCGCGCACACCCCGCTGCAGCTGGCGGCCGGCAAGCTCGGGCGCGTCCACGAGATGGTGTCGTCGCCGGACGGCGAACGGGTGGCGGTGGCGGCGCACGACGGGCGGCTGCTGCTGGTGGATGTCCATTCGCCGGAGGACGCGGAGAAACCCGGCCCGCCCGGCGAGGTCACCGAGCTGGTCGCCTCCGACAACGGCCCGGTGCGCGATCTCGCCTTCTCCCCCGACTCGCGCTGGCTGACCTGGTCGCATCCCGGCATCGGCCGCTCGCTGCGGCTGATCAAGATGGCCCGGCTGGCCGACGGCACCGTCGTGGACGTCACCAACGGGCGCTTCGAGGACGAGCAGCCGGTGTTCACCCGGGACGGGCGGTATCTCGCGTTTCTGTCGTGGCGCGGCTTCGACCCGGTCTACGACGTCCACACCGGGGACCTGTCGTTCCCGCTGGGCTGCCGCCCCCATCTCGTACCGCTGTCCTCCGCCACCCCCTCTCCCTTCGCGCTGTCCCCGGAGGGGCGGCCGGCGGCGGGCGGGCTGGATCCGGCGGAGAACCCGCCGGTCGGGGAGGGGCCGGTGATCGTGGAGGTGGAGGGGCTGGAGAACCGGGTCACGCCGTTCCCCGTCGCCGCGTCCAAGTATTCGTCGCTGGAGCCGGTCGCCGGCGGCGGGCTGGTCTGGCTGCGCTGGCCGATCTCCGGGGCGCTCGGCGAGACCTTCGCCAGCCCCACCGACACCTCGGGGCGGCCCACCCTCGAGCACTTCGATCTGGTCAAGGCCCGACGCACCGAGATCAGCGGCTCCCTGGACTCGTTCGCGCTCAGCGGCGACGGCTCCCGGCTGGTCGTCAACGACGAGGGCGATCTGCGCGCCGTACCGGCGACCGAGCCACCCGACGCCGACTCGACGGTCTTCCTCGACCTGCGGCGCATCCTGCACGACGTCGATCCGGGGTGGGAGTGGCGCCAGGCGTTCGACGAGGCGGGCCGGCTCATCCGCGCGTACTTCTGGGAGCCGCAGATGTGCGGCATCGACTGGGACGAGATGCTGGCGCAGTACCGTCCGCTGGTCGAGAACGTTGCCTCGCCCGACGAGTTCGCCGATCTGCTGCGGGAGGTGCTGGGGGAGCTGGGCACCTCGCATGCGTATGTCGCCGGTGCCCGGAGGAATGAGGGCCCGCCGCACTACCAGCGGCCGATCGGGCTGCTGGGCGCCAACTTCTATCCGCGGGACGGGCGTTGGGCGGTCCAGCGGATTCTGCCCGGCGAGTCCTCCGACCCCAAGGCCCGTTCCCCGCTGGCCGGTACGGGCATCCGCGAGGGCGCCGCGCTCACCCATGTGGACGGCCGCCCGGTCGACCCGGTGGCCGGGCCGAATCCGCTGCTCGCCGCGGCCGGCGGCACCACCGTCGAGCTGACCTTCGCCCCGGCGGAGGGCGACGGGCCGCCGCGCCGGATCGCCGTCGTCCCCCTGATCGACGAGCGACCGCTGCGCTACCAGGACTGGGTCGCCAAACGCCGCGCCGTCGTACGGGAGTTGAGCGGCGGCAAGTGCGGCTATCTCCACATCCCGGACATGGGCGGCTCCGGATGGGCGCAGTTCAACCGCGATCTGCGGCGCGAGATGTCGATGCCGGCCCTGATCGTGGACGTACGGGGCAACGCCGGCGGCAATATCTCCGAGCTGGTGATCGAGAAACTGACCCGCACCATCATGGGCTGGGACCTGACCCGCGGCGCGCAGCCGGTCTCGTACACCAGCAATGCGCCGCGCGGCCCGGTGGTCGCGGTCGCCGACGAGATGACGTCCTCCGACGGCGACATGATCACCGCCGCTTTCAAGCTGCAGGGCATCGGCCCGGTGGTGGGCATGCGCACCTGGGGCGGGGTCGTCGGCATGACCGGGCGGCACCGGCTCGCCGACGGCACCCAGATCACCGTGCCGATGAATGCCGCGTGGTTCCAGCTGTACGGGTGGGGCGTGGAGAACCACGGCGTCGAGGTCGACATCGAGGCGCTGCGCTCCCCGCTGCACTGGGCCGAGGGCAAGCATCCGCAGCTGGGCGTGGCGGTGCGGACGGCGCTGGAACTGCTGGAGCGGCATCCGGCGTCCACCCCGCCGGACCTGTCCGAGGTACCGGACCGGGAGCGGCCGGAGCTGCCGCCCCGGGGCGGGTGAGGCGCCGCGTCATCGCTTGGGGGCACCGCTTCGGGGCACCGCTTCGGCCCCGGCCGGTCAGGAAGGTCGGCTCGGGCCGGTCAGGAAGGTCGGCTCGGGCCGATCAGGAATTTCTGGCTGTCCGCTCCGCTGCGCCGCTCCGCCTGTGCCACGGCACCGGGCTCCGCGGGCCGGCCGCCCTGGATGGCGATGCAGCGGCCATCGCCGTCGCTCGACCGGAGGCGGTACACCGACATCCCGGATGCATCCCAGCCCGCTGCCGCATCGGCAACCCGGCCTCGATGTCCTTCAGGGCCTTGACCCGGGACTTCGCAAAGTCGCGTACGACCTGTTGCTGAGGAACGCTCGCCCCATCCGCAAGCCACGGCGTACGGGCGCGAACCTCGGTCAGCATCCTGTCAAGCTGCGCCGGACCACACGTCAGTCTCCCGCCCCTGGCTCGGCTGAGCGCGTGCACCGCCTTCGACCTGGCCACACCGTCATACACCCGAACCTACCGGGGAGGACTGACAGTTGAGAGCTCTTGATCCTCACCCCGGCTTGAAGGCTGGGGCATCCTCGGAGGAATCAAGTGACCGTCAACTGATACGTGGGGCGCACCCGGTGCACCGGGTGCGCCCCTTCGCGTATCTGCGCGGCGCGTCAGTCCTGGAAGCGGCCCCGCGCGTCGTCGGCCGCATCCTGGGCCTGTTCCCGGGCCTGCCGCCCCTGCTCGGACACCTCGTCCTTGGCGGCGCCCCTCGCCTTCTGTGCCTGCTCCTTGAGCCGCTCGGCCTTGTCCTGGAACTGGTCCTTGAGACCCATGCTGGTCACTCCTGCGTGAGGTGCGGGGAATTGGGCCCGACCAGACTTACATAACCGGACATTCTCCGCATTTCGAGCGCCGAGCGATTAGGGGGCGATCAGGGGAGGCCACCGTGCACCGTGGCCCTACCGCTCCGTCCGGGCCTTCTCGTCCGCCTCCCCGCCCGCGCCGACCAGCCCGACCCGCATCCCGTCCAGCCGGTCCCCGAAGCGCCGCATCTCCCGCTGGCCCACCGACCCGATGACCGACGGCAGATAACCGCGGAGCGACTGCATCCCGCGCAGCCACCACTGCCCGTAGACATGCGCCGAACGGCGCTCGATGCCCGCCACGATCCGGTCGACGGCGGGGCCCAGCGGATAGGTCTTGTTCGACGGCCAGGGCAGCCGGGAACGCAGCTCGCGCATGATGTCGTCCTGGTCGGCGCCGCGCACCATGTCCGTATCGGTCCAGCTCAGATAGCCGACGCCGACCCGTACCCCCTTGTGGCCGACCTCGGCGCGCAGGCTGTGCGCGAAGGCCTCGACGCCCGACTTGGAGGCGCAGTACGCGGTCATCATCGGCGCCGGGGTGATCGCGGCGAGCGAGGCGATCTGCAGGAAGTAGCCGCGGGACTCCATCAGTACGGGGAGGAAGGCGCGGCCGGTGACCGCGCCGCCTATCAGGTTGACCTCGATGACGCGCTTCCACGCCACCGGGTCGGAGTCGACGAACGGGCCACCGTTTGCCACCCCGGCGTTGGCGACGACCACGTCGATCTTGCCGAAGCGGTCCTTGACCTCGCCCGCGACCTGGGCCATCGCCTCGTGGTCGGTGACATCGGCGTGCCAGTGGTGCGCCGGGCCGTGCAGCGCGGCGGCCACCTTCTTCAGCTCGTCCGGCTCCAGCCCCACCAGCGCCAGCGTCGCACCGCGCGCCGACAGCTTGCGGGCCAGCAGCGCACCGACCCCGCGCGCCGCGCCGGTCACCACCACGACCTGGCCGTCCAGGCTCCTGTTCCCGGTCCTGCTCCTGGCGTTGTCTGCGCTCATGCCGACTTCTTCTCCTTGGTCTGCCGCTTGCCGCGGGGGGCCGGGGCGGGCTCGGCGGCCGGGGTCTGCGCCGCCTCCGGGCCGGTGGTGGTCGCGGTCGCGGTCGCGGTCGCGGCCAGGTGATCCCGGACGAGTTCCCGCAGGCGGCCGGTGACCGCATCGGGGTCCTCGATGGGTGTCATATGCCCCAGGCCGGGCAGCTCGGTCACGCCGCGGCAGTCGGGGAGTACGGAGGCCAGCCGGCGGGCGTGCACAAGGGGGGTGAGGCGGTCGGCGGTGCCCGCGACGATGGCGGTCGGCAGCTCCAGCCGGGCCACCCCGCCGGTCAGTTCGAGCCCGGCCAGCACCTTGCCCCAGCGGGCCCGTACGCCGGGCGGGCAGGCGTGCACGATCCGCGCGCAGGCCTCGATCTGCCCGGCGGTGGCGCCGGCGCCCATGGTGGCGTACCGCAGGGCCCATTTGGCGACCGGCGATACGGGGCCCAGCGGGGCGCGCGAGCCCAGGAGGAGACGGTGCGCACGGCGTCGGCCCTGGGGGCTGCGGAACGGGAACACCCGTGATTCCGCGGCCAGTTCGGCACTTCCCGTACTGCACAGCAGCGCGGCGGCGGCCCGCTCGCGCAGCTGCGGGCGGTCGGCGGCGGCCATGATCGTCATGCCGCCCATGGAGTGGCCGCCGATCACCGCCCGTTCGCCGGTCTCCAGCGTCGCCTCCAGTACGGCGACGAGGTCGTCGGCGAGGGCGTCGGTGCTGTGGCCCGCCGCGCCGACGGCCGGGCTGCGCCCATGGCCCCGCTGGTCGTAGACGACCACCTTGTGATCGGCGGCGAGGTCGCGGACGACCGGGGCCCAGAAAGCGGTCGAGCAGGTCCAGCCGTGGGCGAGGACGACGGCGGGGGCTCCCTCGGGGCCATGGATCTCGGCGTAGAGCCGGGCGTCGCCGGTGGAGGTGACGGTCAGCGTCTTCCGCGGAACGGGGGGCGCGTACGGCCCGCTCGTCACATGTCCGGGACGGCGGCTCATGCGACCACCTCCGCGCGCTCGCCGACGGACTGCCCGGCCGCCGTGCCCGCTGTCTTCCCGGCCGTCCTGCCGGGGGGCCGCAGGACCTCGTACTCCGCGAGATCCACCTGCCGGGTCACCCGCCGGAATTCCGACGTCGTCCCCGGCCATGCCGTCGTGTTCCGCCCGTTCGCGTCCAGGTACCAGCTGTCGCAGCCGCCGGTGTTCCACACCGTGCGCTCCATCCGCCGCTGGATCGTCCGCGTCCACTCCGCGACCGCGGACGGCCGGGCGCTGAGCGCGATCCGCCCACCGAGAATGTCGAGCTGCCGCATGAAGTCCACCATGTAGTTCAGCTGGGATTCGATCATCAGGATCATCGAGCTGTTCCCGAGGCCGGTGTTGGGGCCGATGATGGTGAGGAAGTTGGGGAAGCCGGCCGCGCTGGTGCCGCGCAGCGCCTCCATGCCGTCCTTCCACTCCTCGGCGAGGGTGGTGCCGTACGCGCCGGTCACCCGCTGGGCGATGGGCATGTCGGTGACGTGGAAGCCGGTCCCGAAGATGATCGCGTCGGCCTCGGTCTCCGTACCGTCGGAAGCGACCAGGGTGTTGCCGCGGATCTCCTTCAGCCCGGACGACACCAGGTCGACATTGGGCTTGGCCAGCGCCGGGTACCAGCTGTTGGACAGCAGGATGCGCTTGCAGCCGATGCGGTAGTCGGGGGTGAGCCGGGCGCGCATCGCCGGGTCCTTGATGACCTTGCGCATATGGGTCTTGGCGACGGCCTCGATCAGACCGAGCTCGTTGGGCCGCTTGGTGAAGGCGCTGACCTGCAACTCGCGTATTCCCCAGAGCAGTTGACGGCGCAGGGCGCGGGTCGCGGGGATCTTGGCGTGCAGCCGGCGCTCCAGGCCGGTGATCTTGCGGTCGGCGCGCGGCATGACCCAGGGGGGCGTGCGCTGGAAGACGGTGAGCCGGTCGACGTCGGGCTGGATGGCCGGCACGATCTGGATCGCCGACGCGCCGGTGCCGACCATCGCGACCCGCTTGCCCCGCAGGTCGTAGTCGTGATCCCAGCGCGCGGAGTGAAAGACCTTGCCGGGGAAGGTGTCCAGCCCCGGCACGTCCGGAAGCTTGGGGTCCGACAGCGGCCCGGTGGCCGATACGACCACGTCCGCGGTCAGCGTCCCGCTCGCCGTCGCGACCTCCCACCGCAGCTCATCGCCGTCCCACCGCAGGCTGCGCACCTCGGAGTTGAAGCGGATGTGCGGACGCAGCCCGAAGGTGTCCGTCACCCGCTCCAGGTACGCCCGGATGTGCGCCTGCCCGGAAAAGTTCCGCGGCCACTCCGGATTCGGGGCGAACGAGAAGGAATACAGATGCGACGGCACATCGCATGCGCATCCCGGATAGCTGTTGTCCCGCCAGGTACCGCCCACCGCATCGGCCCGCTCCAGGACCACGAAGTCGGTGATCCCCTGGCGGCGCAGCCGTACGGCCGCCCCCAGGCCACCGAATCCCGATCCGATCACCGCCACCCGTACGTGCTCCCGCACGCCCTCCCGCTCATGTTCGCGCCCGGCCATCCCGCTGCCTCCCGAGTCCGACGTCCACCTTCACCGGCTTCACTGCCACCGCGCCAATCGTGCCAGCAATCACTGGCACGATTGACTGAGGGGAGCGTAGGACAGGTCCGTACCGAGCGGTAGGGGTCCGGCGGCAGGAAGTTACCGGCGGTCGCATCCCGGCCGGCTGTCACACCCCCGGCATAGGCTGGTCCCGTGGCAGCGAACGAGAACGAGACCGCGAAGGGACACGGGCACGGGAACGGCGAGGCGCTCCCGGAGGCCGGCGCGCCCGAGCAGCACAACGCCCCGCCGTCCCGCGAATTCCGTATGGCCGAGCTGGCCAAGGAGGCCGGGATCACGGTCCGTACGCTGCGCTTCTACCGCGAGCGCAAGCTCATCCCCGCGCCGCGCCGCGAGGGCCGGATCGCCTGGTACAACGAGCACCACCTCGCCCGCCTGCGCATCATCGGCGACCTCCTGGAACGCGGCCACACCCTCGGCGGCATCGGCGAACTCCTCGCCGCCTTCGAAAGCGGCCGCGCCGTCGGCGAACTCCTCGGCCTGGGCTCCGCCCTCGTCCCCCCGTGGTCCGAGGAAACCCCGGTCCGCCTGACCCCCGAGGAACTGGCCGACCACTTCAGCGACGACATCACCCCCGAGAACCTCACCACATCCCTCAACATCGGCTATCTCGCCGTCGACGGCGACGAGTTCGTCCACATCAGCCGCCGCCTCCTGGACGCCTCCACCGAACTGGTCGACAAGGGCGTCCCGCTGGCCGCCGTCCTGGAAGCCGGCCGCCAGGTCCGCGCGCACGCCGACGCCCTGGCCGACCTCTTCACCAACCTGATCCGCACCCACGTCCTCGCCGATGTCCTGCACCGCGCCCCCACCGACGATCCCCCGACCCCCCAGGAGGTGGACCACATAGCCGAAACCATCGACAAACTCCGCCCCATCTCCAAGGGCGTCGTCGAAGCCGAACTCTCCATGGCCATGGACCGCCGCGTACGGGCGGAGGTCGAGGAGTGGCTGCGGGCCTGCGGCGAGGCGGGGGGACCGGGTCAGTAGGTCAGGAGGTCAGTCGGCAGTCACACCGCTGCTCACCGTAATGATCTTCTCGAGGCGGTAGCCGTCCAGGTCCCGGCCGATCCACGACTCCCCCGCACGGGGCCGATGGAACCGGAAGGTCGCGCCGGTGTCATTGACCGCGACGATGCACACCACCGCGGTCGGCGCCGCCCCCTCTCCGGCAAGCCCGCACACCTCACCGGCGAGCACGAGCCCCTGGCGCAGCAACGACACCTGAGCCTGCTCACCGAGCACCGGCTGCCCGTCGTCGGTGACCCCGGCCCGCACCGGCACGAAGTCCTCCAGGTGCAGGCTGCTGGACGCGCACTCCCAGCCGGTCAGGTCGCAGAGCTCACCGGAAACGGCCTTCGGATCCACCGCCGCACCGGCCCACGCAAGCACCTCCCCGTACCGGACAACGCCCCCGGCCACCCGCTCCCTCAACGCAGGCACCAGCCGATCCACCGGCCCCAGCGCCCCCTGGCCGCCCCGCAGCAACCCGAGGGCCGCGACGGCCGCGTCGTTCATCCGGACGGTGAGCACGGCGTCGCTCCTCAGGGTCCGTAGACCACCGTCACCGGCGCATGATCGCTCCACCGCTGGTCATAACTGTCCGCCCGCTCGACGTACGCCTTCACCGCCCGAGTCACCAGGCCGGGCGTGGCCATCTGGTAGTCGATCCGCCAGCCCGCGTCATTGTCGAAGGCCCGGCCGCGGTAGGACCACCAGGAGTACGGGCCCTCGGTTTCCGGGTGCAGGGTGCGGACGACGTCCACGTAGCCGCCGCGGGTCTCGTCGAGGACGTCCGTCAGCCAGGCGCGCTCCTCCGGGAGGAAGCCGGACTTCTTCTGGTTGGCCTTCCAGTTCTTGAGGTCGGCCTCCTGGTGGGCGATGTTCCAGTCGCCGCAGACCACGACCTCGCGTCCGTCCGCCGCGGAGCGTTTGCGCAGGTCGGCGAGGTACGGGAGGAACTCCGCCATAAAGCGTTCCTTCTCGTCCTGGCGCTCGGTGCCCACCTCACCGGAGGGCAGGTAGAGGCTGGCGACGGTCACGCCGGGCAGGTCGGCTTCGACATAGCGGCCGCTGACGTCGAATTCCGCCGAGCCGAAGCCCACCTGGACGCGGTCCGGCTCCCGGCGGGTGTAAAGGGAGACGCCGGCCCGGCCCTTGGCGGCGGCCGGGGCATGGACGACGTGCCAGCCCTCGGGGTCACGTACCTCGTCGGGCAGCTGGCCGGGCTCGGCGCGTACCTCCTGCAGGCACAGCACATCGGCGCCGGTCTCCGCCAGCCACGGAACGAAGCCCTTCTTGGCCGCGGCGCGCAGGCCATTCACATTCACAGACGTCACGGTGAGCATCCGGGCACCCTACCCACCCCCTGAACTGATCGCTTTCCCGTCTCGTGATCGCTTTCCCGTCCGTGATCGCTTTGCCGTCCGTGATCGCTTTGCCGTCCGTGATCGCTTTCCCGTCTCGTCGCACCGGGCACCGGCACACCCGTACGCTTACTCGAATGGAGACTCGTCCCGTCGAGACACAGCCCGCCGAGATGCACCCCGTCGAGATGCGCCCGTTCGAGATACGGCCCGTGCGCTATGACCACCCGGACGCGATCACGCTCGACACGCTGGTCCAGCAGGAGTACGCGCGCCGCTACGGCGACGGCGACATCACGCCGCTCGACCCCGCGATGTTCACCCCGCCGCACGGCACGTATCTGATCGCCTACGACGGCGCCCGCCCGGTGGCCACCGGCGGGTGGCGGCGGCAGGAGGACGCGGCCGAGGGGTACGCGGCCGGCGACGCCGAGATCAAGCGGATGTTCGTGGTCCCGGAGGCGCGCGGACGAGGGCTGGCCCGGCGGATCCTGGCCGCCCTGGAAGCGGATGCACGGGCCGCGGGGCGTTCCCGCATGGTGCTGGCAACCGGCACCAAGCAGCCGGAGGCGCTGGAGCTGTATGCCTCGAGCGGCTATGTGCTGGTGGAGAAGTTCGGGCTGTACCGGACGTACGAGGACAGCCGGTGTATGGCGAAGTCGCTGGCCGGAGGCGTCGTCCCGGCCCCTCGCTGATCTCCTCCGCCCGCCCCGCGCCCCCACCCGTTTGACCCTCACCCCACGTCAGACCACAGCCTGATCGACGGCACGGGCCACCGGGAGACCGCCCCGGGGACCGCCGGCACGCAGGGGATGCACGGGACACATGGGATGAGAGGCGCTGCGATGGGCTACTCGGTGGGACAGGTCTCCCGCTTCGCGGGGGTCACGGTGCGCACCCTGCACCACTACGACAAGGCCGGCCTGCTCTCCCCCAGCGACCGCAGCCCCGCCGGCTACCGCATCTACAGCGACGCCGACCTGGCCCGGCTCCAGCAGCTCCTCTTCTACCGGGAACTCGGCTTCCCGCTCGACGAGATCGCCACCATCCTGGAGGACCCGCAGGCCAACGCCCTCGACCACCTCCGCGCCCGGCACCACGTCCTCAACGACCAGATCATCAAGCTGCAGCGGCTGGTCGAGGTGGCCGAGCAGGCCATGGAGGTCCAGCAGACGGGGGTGAAACTGACGCCCGAGGAGCGGTTCGAGGTCTTCGGCGAGGTCTCGTTCGATCTCAGTTACGCCACCGAGGCGCAGCTGAAGTGGCAGCACAGCGAGGGGCACCAGCGCTCCATGGCGCGGGCCGCCGCGCACTCCAAGGAGGACTGGGCGCAGATCATGGCGGAGGGCGCCGCGTGGCGCCGGCGTCTGACCGCCGCCTTCGATGCCGAGGAGCCGGCGGACCGCGAGCGCGCCATGGACCTCGCCGAGGAACACCGGCGGCACATCACCCGCTGGTTCACCCCGTGCCCCACCGATATGCACGGCCGGATCGCCGATGACTTCGCCGCCGATCCCCGCGCCTTCGCCCTGCTCGTCCCGCCGACCGAGCAGCGCCCCGGCCTCGCCTCGTACCTGCGCACGGCCGTCCACGCCAACGCCGTACGGCAGTCGGACCCCGAGCGGGACGGCTGAGGGGTCGGCCGGGGACGGCCGGGTTCGTGCGGTGCGTCGGGGTCGGTAGGCCGAGCCGTCGCGTACCTCGTACGCCCCCTTCGACGCCTGGCCTGGTCACTTCGCTACCGCCGCAGTCCGTCGGTCACCCATCAGCCAACAGAGCCCCGACAACCGGGCCCCGCTACCGCTATCCGCTATCCGCTATCCGCACTCCACACTCCACACTCCACACTCCACAACCGAGGGTCGATCCCATGAAGATCCTGATCACCGCCGCCGGCTCATACGGCGATGTCGCCCCGTACACCGGCGTCGGCGCCCGCCTCCGGGACGCCGGCCACGACGTCGCACTCGCCACCCACAACACCTACGCCCCGCTCGTACGCGCCGCCGACCTGGAATTCCGCCACCTCCCTGCCGACCCACGCACCGCCCGCCCCGCCGACGCCGACCAGGACAAGGCGGTTGCCGCGAGCGGCAACCGGGCCCTGATGCGTCAGGCCGCCGCCTTCATCCAGCAGCTGGGCGGCGGGCTCGCCGAAGCCACTCGCCAGGACACCGAACTCCTCCTCCTCTCCGCCACCACGGCCCCTCTCGGCCGTCACCTCGCGGAGGCGATGGAGATCCCGTGCCTGGACCTGCCCCTCGTCCCCAACGCCCCCACCGGCGATTTCGCCCCCGTCATGAGCGGCGGCCGCTCCCTGGGCCGCTGGGGCAACCGCACCGTCGGCCGCCTCTCCCTGCGCGTCGTCGACCGTCTCTACGCCACCGCAACCCGCGACCTCCGCACCCGCCTCGGCCTGCCGCCCGCCACCCCCCGTACGGTCCGCCGCCGCGCCGAAACGGCCGGCCACCCGGTCCTGCACGGCTTCAGCGAGGTCCTGGTCCCCCGCCCCACCGACTGGCGCCCCGGTCTGGAGGTCGCAGGAAACTGGTGGCCCTGGCACTCCCCGAACGCCCAACTCCCCTCCGTCATCGAGGACTTCCTCGCCGCCGGCCCGCCCCCGGTCTTCATCGGCTTCGGCAGCATGGCGTCCGGCGAAGGCGAACGGCTGAGCTCCCTCGCCGTACGGGCCCTGCGCCGCGCCAAGGTCCGCGGCATCCTCCAGTCCGGCTGGGCACACCTGACCGCCGAGACCGGCTCCGACGATTCCGGCGCCTCCGAAACCTGCGGCACCTCTGGCGCCTGCAGCACCTCTGGCACCTCTGGCACCTCTGGCACCTCCGACATCCTCACCATCGGCGAGGTCCCCCACGCCCTCCTCTACCCCCGGATGTCCGCCGTGGTCCACCACTGCGGCGCCGGCACCAGCGCCGCGGGCCTCCGCGCCGGAGTACCCGCCGTCCCCGTCCCCGTCACCGCCGACCAGCCCTTCTGGGCCGCCCGCCTCACGTCCATCGGCGCCGCGACCGCCCCCATCCCCTTCAAGGACCTCACCGCAGACGACGCCGTAACCCGCCTCGCCGAAGCCATCACCCGGGCCACCACGGACCCCGCCCTGCGCGAGCGCGCCACCCACGCCGCGCTCCGCCTCACCTCCGAGGACGGCACGGGTGCGGTCACCAAGGCGGTCGCCCACCTGGCCGGCTAGGCCGCGGGCTTGGCTCCGGATATGCGCCCGCCGCCGTCCCCACCGCCATCCCCGGCGTCGTCGCGCTCAACAAACTCCATCACCAGACCCTCGGGTTCCTCAATCGCCGGCCACCCCCAAAAGGGGCGGAACGGCGCCCGGCATTCAGACATCGCCTCTCCTCCCTTCGACGGATTCCATGCTGGCATGAGGCACTGACAATGCCCGGGCCAACCGCCTCGCCAAGTCCCCTGACAACCAAGGAATTTGCGTAGCGAAAGCCGGAGTCGACGGGGGCGACCGGGGCGACCGGGGCGACCGGGGCGACCGGGGAAACGGCGGCCATGACACCGCAGGCACGAACGGACGAGCCACGCCTCACCCCCTCACCCCCTTGGAGCCCGCCCCCTCAGGCCCCGAACCACCCCCCGACATCCAGCCGGAACCCCTCCCCGGTCACCACGGCGCGCAGCCCCGCCTCCATCTCGCGAACCCGCTCCGCTCCCAGCGTCTCGGCCCACCGGGCCCGCAGCTCATCAAAGATCGCGGCCGACCGGGCCAGCACATCGACACCGCGCGGCGTCAGCCCGATCACCTTGCGCCGCCCGTCCGCGGGATCGTCGACCCGCTCGGCGTAACCCAGGCGCTCCAGCCGGTCGACGGTCTTCCCCGCGGCCTGCTTGGAGACACCGAGCCTTCGCCCCAGCTCACTGGCGGTCGCCCCATGACGCCCGATCGCTTGCAGGGCAAAGCCGTACGCGGGCCGTACGTCCGGATGCCCCTGCCGCGCCAGCTCCGCATGCAACTCGTCGATCAGCGACCGGAATCCGGCGAGCAACAGCAGCGGCAGCTCGTACCCAGGCGTGTCCCCACGCTCGTACGCCTCAGCCATTGCGAAACTCGACAACCCGGTTTACCTTCATTTCGTCAACCACGTTGTCGATTCTACGCCGCACATCACCCCGACCACCGAAAGAGCGGGTCCATCGCCATGCCCACACCCGAAAGCGCCACCACCCCACTCCACTTCGCCGACCACACCCCCGACTCGGCCCCGGCAGCCGCCCGCCCCGCCTTGGAAGCCATCACCAAGCACCTCGGCTATCTGCCGACCGGGGCCGCCCGCCTCGCCACGTCGCCCCATCTGCTCGACGGCTTCCGCAAACTCAGCGCGCTCTTCGAGTCGACGACCCTCGACCCGCTCTCCCGTGAGGTCGTCATCCTGACGATCGCCACCCGCAACGCCTGCCACCTCTGCGTAGCCATGCACACCGCCAAACTCACCCTCCTCACCGCACCCTCCGACACCACGGCCACCCCCGAATCGGCTCCCCTCTCCCCCCTCATCTCCGCCCTACGAGCCCAACGTGCCCTCCCCGACACCCGCCTGGAGGAACTCCGCCGCTTCACCCTCGCCGTCCTGGACACCGCCGGCGATGTGCCCCCGGCCGCCCTCCAGTCCTTTCTGGCCCATGGCTACACCCCCCAGAACGCCCTGGAAGTCGTCCTGGGCATAGGCACCTACACCATGTCCACCCTCGCCAACCGCCTCACCCAGGCGCCCGTCGACGCCCCCCTCGCCCCATACGCCTGGCACCCGTCGCCCCAAACCGAGACCACCCAGACCCCGTAACCTGCCCCGGGACATCGGCCGCAGCCATGGCATCACGCCGCCGACCTTCCGCCGAGATGGGACTCCAGTCCCTCCGCACCACCTCCGATGAAGGGGCACCCAACCGGTGAAGGTCCACCTGACGGATTCGGTCGTGGCACTCTCCACAAACTCTCCCTTGCCCTACTCACCTCGCTACGCATTGCGGGATCAAACCTTGGCCATCGGCGGATACGCCCATCAGGAAGAACGGGATACACAGCTCACCCACACCTTCGGAAGTCAGCAGTGGCTGTGGTCGGAAGAGGACGACTTCCGATTCCACGATTCCGAGCGCTCCGCCCCGTCCGGCCCTTCCGACCCCTCCAAGCCCTCCAAGCCCTCCGCGCCCTCCGCGCCCTCCGAGCCCCCCGCGCCTCCGGACCCTTCCGACCGCCGGCTGGAAAGCCTCTACCTCCTGATTCCCGACGAGCCGTGCACCGTCCCGGAGGAGGCCTGTGCGGGCTGGATACGCACCACCGTGGTCGCCGGCGGGCTACGGGCTGAAGTGAAGAAAGGCTTTGCCCTGGAGACCACGACCACCCGATGGCTGGCTCCAGAGGCGCGGCACATGATCTGCCTGAGGGAACAAGCCCCGCACACCCCGTCACCCGAAGAGGGAGGAATGCGGCTGCGTATCGCTCCCGACACCGACCTTTTGCTCGCGGACGGCAAGATGGCGGGCTGGATGCTCACCAACCCCGCCCGCTATCTCGTCAAAGGCTGGGATCGCCCCGCCGACACACCGCCTGCCCCCGGCACCTCACTCCTGTTGGCGGCATATCTGGCGATGACGTCATGGCCCGCATTCGAGAAAATCCTCGACGGCGACGGAGCGGCATGCCGGGAACTCCGCGCCCTGGAAGAGCGGATCCGCCATCAGACGGGTGATCCTTCACGAACCGCAGTTCTCGCCCACGCGGTAGCCCTGCTCATCGAGGACCACTGCTGAAAGGCCGCGACCGGACCGCCCGAGTACGCCTGGCCCGCAAGACCTGCCACATCGGCGAGCGCGAAAAGGCCCCCTCCCAGCCAGAACTCAAGCGCTCTCCAACGATGTTGCGCCCGCAGTGGCATGGGCTGCTTCCGATCCACCGTCCGCACCCGCCCCGTCGACAAGTGCCTGAAAGGCGTCCAGGTCACCGATGACTTCTTCGGCACGATCCCGCCGCTGGTACATGCGGTAATACCGGGCTCCGATCGCCTCGGGGTCGGCCTCGCCGTCGCCGGGGACAATGCCGGAAGCGATGGTCACCGTGCCCACGTAGACACCTTGCGGCTTGAGTTCGGCGTGCAAAGCGTGTGCCCAATTCCGCAGGCCGGCCATGGCCATGCCGACATTGGCCAGGAAGGGTGCCGGGATCCTCGAGGAAACGCCTGTGGTCAGCAGCAGCGCGCCGTCGCCGCGGGCGCGCATGTCCGGCAGCACCTGCCCCACGGCCGTCACAGCTCCCAGCACCTGCAGCTCGTACTGTGCGGCGGCCGAGGCGACCGTGGTCTGCGCGGCATGCGTGATGGGCCCGGTCGGGCTGGGGCTGAATTCCAGGACGTCGACCGGCCCCAGCGCGCTCTGCGCTGCGGCGAGTGCAGCGGCGAGGGCCCCGCGGTCGAGGATGTCGGCGGGGAAGGCAGCGGCGGTGACGCCGAGTCCGGCCAGTTCCGCCACCAGGGCGTCCAGCTTCTTCTCCGAACGCGAGATCAGCCCGACCTGGAAGCCGTTGCGCCCGAACGCGCGAGCCACCCCCATCCCCAGCCCCGGCCCCGCGCCCACCACAACAAGCGTCTTCGCCACAGCAGTTCCTTCCGATCGCAGCAGTCCGTCCAGCGCCGCCATCCGGGCCTGAACTCCATTAGGCGGCCCAGCTCATCGAGGCGACCGTGGTCGGCACTGCCCGTTGAGCGGACCACCGGGGCACATCGGCCGGGAAGCGACGGGGCTCAACTGGCCCTGGTCTGCCGCGAGTAGGGCCGGATCACCCAGGTGTGCAGTGATGGAGGAATTCAAGTAGGAGGTGGAGGAGAACAGATGGCAACGCGCATTCCGCGCCATGACTTCCGTACGGACAACACGGCGGAGCTCATGGAGCCGGTCGTCGCGGCCGCCCAGGACGCCATGGAAGGGATCGAGGCCTCCGAGGACGACCGCTTCGACGCGCTGACGTTCCCGCTCTCGGCGGCTGAGTGGC
Source organism: Streptomyces sp. NPDC048483 (assembly GCF_040651455.1). Lineage (NCBI taxonomy): Bacteria > Bacillati > Actinomycetota > Actinomycetes > Kitasatosporales > Streptomycetaceae > Streptomyces > Streptomyces sp. NPDC048483. The sequence goes on along the minus strand of NZ_JBEZJZ010000073.1, from coordinate 6,580 downwards.
AATCAGTGCACTTGCCGTTCAGGAACGGGGCCGCGCCAAGGCTCGCGTGGTCGGTGTAGCGGCTTTGAGGGGCTGGAGCCGCTTCGGCGCGAGTGATCATGGCCCCATACGCTTCCGGCGCGTCAGGCAGTCTGTGGACCTGCCGCCCTGTACGGCACGACGTTGGGTCCGTGGTCCTCAAGACTCGCGCCGAATTGGCCTGCCCGAAGCCGTGGAGCCGACCACCCCGGCTACGACGCGCCCCTTCCCTGGCTGAGCGCGGGCCCGGCCGGGGGCCGGGCCGCGTGCGGGTGAGCGGAGCGAGCCGCCTTGATGCCGGAGAGACCACGGTGGAACGGCAACCAGGCGGATCCCACGCAGTTACTGTACGACGCGAAAAAGCCCCCACCGGATCATCCCGGCGGGGGCTTTGACGTGCTGTGGACCTGAGGGGATTCGAACCCCTGACCCCCTCGTTGCGAACGAGGTGCGCTACCAGCTGCGCCACAGGCCCTTGCGACGAATGAAACTCTAGCATCTCGGTCGCGGTGCTCGGAAATCGCTTCCGGTGCTGGTCAGTGGAGGGGCGTCGCCGTTCGCGGGGTGCGGCGTGGGTCACTCGTTCGCTGCGCGGGGGCGGTCCTCGTCCTCGTACTGGTCGAAGAGGGGGGTGCGGCCGCGGGGGCGGCGGGTGGGGGTTTCGGGGTGGGGGTGGTCGGGGGCGGCGCTGGAGCGGGCGGAGCTCCAGGCGTCGTCGGTGTCGAGGTCCACGTGGCTGGTGGCGCGGGGGGCCACCGGGGCGGTGACGTAGGTGGGCAGGGGGACCGGGACCGGCTCCCAGCTGCCGGAGGCGGGGCGGGGGCGTTCGCGTTCGCGCTGCTGGTCGACCCACTCGGCGTGGTCGGTCTCCTCGACGAGGGCGCGGCGGCCGGCGGTGTGGTTGGGGGCGGACGTGGCCGGGCGGGGCGGTTCGGGCGGGGCCTCGGCGGGGGTGTCAGCGCGGGCGTCGGGCTGGTGGTCGGCGGCGGGCGGCTGGTCGGCCGCCTGCTGAGGGCGCGGACGGCCCTCCCGCAGTCGCTGTGCTGCCGCCTCCGCCTTGCGCTGGTCCATGGTGAAGATGAAGCGGCGCCGCTCCTGGACGCGGAGGTAGACGATGTACGCGGTCAGGAGACCGGCGGGGAGGGCGGGGGCCCAGAGGAAGGGGAGGCCGCCGACCGCTGCGGCGATGGCGCCGAAGGTGAAGACGAGGAAGAGGATGGTGATGGTGCGCCGGCGGCGGGCGAGGACCTTGGCCCGCTTGGTGCGTTCGGCGAGGGAAGGGCGGAGCGGGCCGGACTGCACCCGGGTGTGCGGGGCCTCGGCCTCGGCCGGCGGTTCGGGGTCGCCGAACGGCCCGGGGTCCGGCTCGTCGGCCGGGGCGTCCGGGTGCTGCTCGTCGCCGGCATCGTCGGCGGGACACTCCTCCTGCCCCTTGTCGTAACGGCGTTGCATGGCCGCACGTCCGGACAGGAGCCGGATGGCAGTGCTGAAGCGTTCGGTCGGACGGGCCTCGTTGAGCTCGTCCTGCCTACGGAGCCACATCGGCACCAAATAGGCGGCCCAGGCCCCGACGATGACTGCGTAGATGAGGCCGCTGCTTCTCACAACTCACACGGTAGAGGGGTTTGCGCGGGGCCATCCGCCAATTGGGCCGGTGTGTCGCACGATCTGGCTGATAACGCGAAATTTTTTTGTGATTTTCGGGGTGGATAGGGTGAGCGGGCCGTGAATGCGGTCAAGCTTGGCAGCTATTCGAACATTTATTTTATTTGTGGGGTGTGCCCGGTGTGCTGGGCCTGTGGTGCCAGCGGTTGAGCAGGCCTTCGGGCACTTCTTCCAGGGTCAGTGCGAATACCGCGTGGTCGCGCCAGCCGCCGTCGATGTGCAGATAGCGCGGGCGGAGGCCCTCCTCGCGGAAGCCGAGTTTCTCCACCACGCGACGGCTGGGGATGTTTTCCGGCCGAATGCAGACTTCGATGCGGTGCAGTCCCACAGCGCGGAAGCAGTGGTCGACAGCGAGCGCCACGGCGGTGGGCATGACGCCGCGGCCGGCGACTTCCTGGTCGACCCAGTAACCGATATGGCCTGAGCACATGGAGCCCCAGGTAATGCCGGCGACGGTGAGTTGTCCGGCGAGGCGGCCCTGGTATTCGATGACGAACGGGAGCATGCGGCCCGCATGTGCCTCGGCGCGCAGATGGCGGACCATTTGGCGGAACGTGGGGCGGTGCGGCGGCGGAACGCCGGGCGGGGGCGGCGGGATGGTGGCTTCCCAGGGGCGCAGCCAGTCGCGGTTGCGGCGGTTGACCTCGCGCCAGGGGCGCTGGTCGCGCAGCTTTATCGGGCGGAGGGTGACGTCTCCGTCTGTCAGGACCACCGGCCAGGACGCGTTCAGCTCGGGCTCCCGGTGGGGCTGGGGTGGTCGCCGCCGCGGATCTGGTCGACGGCGTGCGGGAGGAGGTCGGTGAGGACGGCGAGGCCGTCGCGGACGCCGCCCGTGGAGCCGGGGAGGTTGATGATCAGCGTCGTACCGGCCACGCCTGCCAGGCCCCGGGACAGGGCTGCGGTGGGGATCTTCGTACGTCCGGCGGCGCGGATGGCCTCGGGGATTCCGGGGACCTCGTAGTCCAGGACCCGGCGGGTGGCCTCGGGGGTGCGGTCGGTCGGCGAGATGCCCGTACCGCCGGTGGTGAGGATGACGGCGTAGCGGGACGAGTCGACGGCGGCGCGGAGGGCGGCCTCCACGGGGTCGCCGTCGGGGACGACCTGGGGGCCGTCGACCTCGAAGCCCATCGACGTGAGGCCCTCGGCGAGGAGCGGGCCGCCCTTGTCGGCGTAGACGCCGGCGGCGGCGCGGTTGGAGGCCGTGACGACGAGGGCGCGGGCGGGGCTCACGGCCGGCTCCAGTCGCCGGACTTGCCGCCGGTCTTCTCCTCTACGCGGATGTCGGAGATGACCGCCGCCTTGTCGACGGCCTTGATCATGTCGACGACGGTGAGGGCGGCGACGGAGACGGCCGTCAAGGCTTCCATTTCGACGCCGGTGCGGTCCGTGGTTTTGACGGTGGCGGCGATCTCGACCGCTTCGTCGGTGACGGTCAGGTCCAGTTTCACGCCGGAGACGGCGAGGGGGTGGCACAGCGGGATCAGGTCGGGAGTGCGCTTGGCGCCCATGATGCCGGCGATCCGGGCGGTGGCCAGGGCGTCGCCCTTCGGCATGCCCTCGCCCCGGAGCAGCTCGATGACCTGCGGCGATACCAGGACGCGGCCGCGGGCACGGGCGGTGCGGGCGGTGACGTCCTTCTCCGATACGTCGACCATCCGGGCCGCGCCCGCCGCGTCGATGTGGGTGAGGTGTTGCTGGCCGCTGCTCATCGTTCTCCTGGTCCGGACCGTGCCGTGCCGCGCCTGTGGGACGACACCGTACCCGCACCGGTCGGCCGCTACCCGAGCAGGACGACCTCGACCTCCTCGCCCTCGGCCACCTCGGTGACCTCCTCAGGAACGATGATCAGGGCGTTGGCGTGGGCGAGGGCCTTGATCAGGTGGGAGCCGGTGCCGCCCACCGGGGTAACACGGTCGGCGTCGGGGTCGTAGGACCCGCGCAGGAACTGGCGCTTGCCCTTGGGTGAGGAGGCGATGGGCTCGGTGCACGCGGCACGGGCCGTGGCGCGGTGCACCTCGGCCAGGCCCATCAGGGTGCGGATGGCGGGGCGGACGAAGAGTTCGAAGGAGACATAGGAGCTGACGGGGTTTCCGGGGAGCGCCATGAGGGGCGTGCGGTCGGGGCCGATGAGGCCGAAGCCCTGGGGCTTGCCGGGCTGCATGGCGAGCTTGCGGAACTCGACCGTGCCCTCCTCTGCGGAGAGGTCGGTCAGGGTCTCCTTGACCACGTCGTACGCACCGACGCTGACGCCGCCGCTGGTGACCAGGATGTCCGCGCGGATGAGCTGGTCCTCGAGGGTGGCGCGGAGGGTTTCGGCGTCGTCGGCGACGGCGCCGACGCGGTAGGCGATGGCGCCGGCGGCGCGGGCGGCGGCGGTGAGCTGGAAGCTGTTGGAGTCGTGGATCTGGCCGGGGCCCAACGCCTCGCCGGGCTGGACCAGTTCGCTGCCGGTCGACATCACGACGACCCTGGGGCGGGGCCGCACCCGTACCGTGCCGCGGCCGATGGCGGCGAGCAGGCCGATCTGGGACGGGCCGAGGACCGTACCGGCGCGCAGGGCGGGCTCGCCCGCGGCGACATCGCTGCCCTGGGCGCGGATGTGGGCGCGGGCCTGCACGGGGCGGTGGACGCGGACCTCGCCGGCGGCGTCCTGGGGGGCGGCGGTGGCGTGGCGCATCGTGACGGCGGGGCCCTCGCCGCTGCCTCCGTCGGTCCATTCGACGGGGACGACGGCCTCCGCGCCGGGCGGCACCGGGGCGCCGGTCATGATGCGGGCGGCCTCGCCGGGGCCGACCGCGGGCAGCTCGCCGCTGCCCGCCGCGACATCCCCGATGACGCTGAGGGTCGCGGGGAATTCCTCGGTGGCGCCCGCGACGTCGGCCACCCGGACGGCATAGCCGTCCATGGAGCTGTTGTCGAAGGGCGGCAGGGCCACGGGGACCGTGATGTCCTCGACCAGGACGCAGCCCTGGGCGTCGAGGAGTTGCAGCTCGATCGGCTCCAGCGGATGGATCTTTGCCAGGACGTCGTCGAGGTGCTCGGCCACCGACCAGACGCGGTCCTGGTGGGTGGTCTGGTCGGTGGTGCCGTTCAACGTCTTACATCTCCTCGGTGACGTAACTGCGAAGCCAGTCCCTGAAGTCCGGGCCCAGGTCTTCACGTTCGCATGCCAGTCTGACAATGGCACGCAGGTAATCGCCACGGTCTCCGGTGTCATAGCGCCGGCCCTTGAAAACGACGCCGTGTACGGGACCCCCGAGGGCGGGGTCGGCGGCCAGCGCCTGGAGGGCGTCGGTCAGCTGGATCTCGCCGCCGCGGCCCGGTTCGGTCTTGCGCAGCACCTCGAAGACGGCCGGGTCGAGGACGTAGCGGCCGATGATGGCGAGGTTGCTGGGGGCTTCGGCGGGGGCGGGCTTCTCCACCAGGTCGGAGACCACGACCACGTCGTCGTCGCCGGTGGGGGTGGCGGCCGCGCACCCGTACAGGTGGATCTGCGCCGGGTCGACCTCCATCAGGGCGATGACGGAGCCGCCGTACTGCTCCTGTATCTCGATCATGCGCCGCAGCAGCGGGTCGCGGGGGTCGATGAGGTCGTCGCCGAGGAGGACGGCGAAGGGCTGGTCGCCGACGTGCGGAGCGGCGCAGAGCACGGCGTGGCCCAGGCCTCTGGGGTTGCCCTGCCGTACGTAGTGCATGGTCGCCAGGTCGCTGGATTCCTGGACGCGGGCGAGCCGGGATTCGTCACCCTTGCGGTGCAGGGCCTCTTCGAGTTCGTAGTTGCGGTCGAAGTGGTCCTCGAGGGGGCGCTTGTTGCGGCCGGTCACCATGAGTACGTCCAGGAGGCCGGCGGCGGCCGCCTCCTCCACCACGTATTGGATGGCGGGCTTGTCGACGACCGGGAGCATCTCCTTGGGTGTGGCCTTCGTGGCGGGGAGAAACCGGGTGCCGAGGCCGGCTGCCGGAATGACAGCCTTGCTGATCCGCGTGTGCGATGGGGTCATGCGCGACACCATAACCGTCCCTATCGGAACGATGATGAGGGTCTGGTGAATAGAGCATGAGAGCGGGAGCAAGGGCCCACAAATGAACTCTGGTCACGAATCCGATCACGATAGGAAGCGCACGTTGCGGCGAGATCTCCTGGAGGTGAGGAGATCGTTGCCGCCGGATGTCGTCGCGGCGACGGGCGAAGCGCTGGCCCGCCGGACGCTGGAACTGGCCGAATTTCGTACGGTGACATCCGGGAAGATTCCGGAAAAGACGGACGAATCATCCGGACCGGCCACTCCGTCCGCTCCGGCTGTCCCGCCGACCGTTGCCGCCTACGTCTCCATCGGTCACGAACCCTCCACAGGCCCGTTGCTGGACGCGCTCCGGGCGGCCGGGGTGCGGGTGCTGCTGCCCGTACTGCTGCCGGACAACGATCTGGACTGGGCGGAGTACGAGGGCGCCGAGCGGCTCGTGCGGGCCGGCTGGGGGCTGCTGGAGCCTGCCGGGGAGCGGCTCGGGCTCGAGGCCGTCACCGGGGCCGATGTGGTGCTGCTGCCCGGTCTGGCGGTGGACGGGCGGGGGCTTCGGCTGGGGCGCGGGGGCGGGTCGTACGACCGGGTGCTGGAGCGGCTGGAGCGGGCCGGGGCGGCGGCGTCGCTGGTGGTGCTGCTCTACGACACGGAGGTGCTGGAGGAGGTGCCGGCCGAGGCGCACGACCGGCCGGTGCATGCGGCGGTGACGCCGTCGGGGGTGCACCGGTTCCTCACCCCGCAGTCGTAGCGGCCCGCAGCCGCAGGAGGCCGCGGCCGGAGAACGCCGTCGGGGGGGGGGGGGGTTGGGGGCCCGGGGGGGGGGTTGCCGGTGGGGATGCGGGTGAGGTTGCCGGTGGGGATGCGGCCGGGTTGAC